>JBGUSD010000027.1:0-3626 GCA_045132355.1 Candidatus Gastranaerophilaceae bacterium | reverse complement strand
TCAATATAGTTCTTAACAGTCAACGATTCACAACCGCACAGGCAAAAGAAAAATTTGAAAAACGCGGAATGGAAGTTATTGAAAAATATTACCCGAAATTCATCGAAACATTGCCGGAAAAAATTGAGGATATAGAATTCCCATTTGACGGAATTGACGTTGACGGCGAGTTTATAAAAGGTAAAATCGACAGAATTGAAAAGAATAATGACGGAACGTACAGCCTGTACGATTACAAAACAGGATCTTCCGTGAGCGAAAAACAAATTTCTCTTGGCGGGAATAAAGAGGGATATTACAACCAACTTTGCTTCTACAAATATGCATTTGAAAAAATGTCCGGCAAAAAAGTTTCACAGGTCGGTATAATTTATGTCGAAGACCCGAAACACAATGTCTATAAGACTTTGTGTAATGAAGATACCGAATATATTGAAAACAAAATCAAAGAAACATATAAAAACATAAAAAATATGCAGTTCAAACCGATAACAGAAACCCGTGACGGCGAATGCAAGTTCTGTACCTACAAACACCTGTGCAGATTGGATGTAATATAATATGTCCGAATCTGACATGGTGGTATTTTATAATAATTATGTAAGTCAGCAATACCAATTAGTATCTGTCTCCGCAGGTCACCAAACCTGCTTCGTTTCGGACGTAAGACAGGGGCTTGTTGGTTAATACTAAAAAGTTCAGTAATAGAATGGGTTCCGTTTGCTTAATGTCTAAATCGGTGCACAAGGCTTTTAGACGCTTTTCCTCAACTACACCGATCTCAGGGAGCTTTTTGCCTTGAGCTCGTGGTAGTAGGGGTTATAAGGAGTAATTATGAAACTTGAAGATTTTCCTGAAATAAAATTTATTACAAGCATACAAGAAGAAATGAACAGGTGTATGTCGGTTTACAGACGTGATCACCCTCAATTCAGGTGCTTTGATTTTCCTGAACATTTTTATTTTAAGATATATAATGATAGACTTGTTATACACTGGGCAGTTATAATAAAAGAAGAAACCTGGCGCGTTTATTTCATAAATATGCGCGGACGAGCATTTGATATGCTTGAGTTCAAAACAAAGAAGCAGGCACAAAGAGCTTTGAGACGGAATAAATTTTCTTTCTCAACTAACAAATATTGCGCTTACAAACCTATTTCCCCTGTTTACATAAATATTGGCAATGGAAAGAAGTCCGCTCCGTATTCAAAAGGTAAGTTGTGGGATTTCGGAAGATTAGTAAAATGTGCAACCGCAGAGAAGGTTAAGTCTACTCGAAAACCAATAAATTATTTGAAATTACTGTTGGGACTTTTACAATGGGTTGTAATGGTCTTGATAATAAGAGCCATTCATCATTAGTGAAGGAGCAAGTATGAAGAAAAGATTGGTAAAAGATATAATATATTTCTTTATTGGCCTTGCGATAGTAATTATATGTATCGCCGTTATTTTTGATGCTTGCATGGAAACATCATTCAGACATTTTAATATCGAAGGGGACGGTTTTTGGCAGAAATACAAATTTTATTCCCATTGGTCAGATTGTCTAGAAGACAAAAATTTCTGTAACAAGTACAAACAAGACTGCAAAGAACGTAACGGCATTTGGCAGGAAGATAAGATGTATTGCAAGTTAAAGGATTGAGGTAATTATGAACGAAAAAATCAAAAAAATATTAAAAAAAGATTTTACGATTGGCTGTTTAAGTGTTTTAATTCCGATTGTGTTGCTTTTTATGACAGTAATACTTGTATCAATTATTGATAATAGACCGTCTGAGGCTATTTGGCATCAATATTGCATTGAGGATGGGGATTGCAAGACCGGTGAAACTTTAATTATTGATGGAAAGCAAACGGTTATAACAAAAGAATTTTGTTTGAATAATAATTTTGATTGGAATGACAAACTTGAGTATTGTAAGATAAGATAGCCTGTGGGTCAGGCTTTAGTGACAGAGTTTGAATAAATAGGAGTAAATTATGAAAAATTTTTGGATTTTGTTTTTAATCTTTATATTCTCATCTGTTCAATGCAACGCCGGACAAATCGGTTACGGTTACAACGCAAGAGGGGAATATGTTCCTACCTCTATCGGTGATCAAAGAATAGAATATGGTTACAATGCCAGAGGGGATTATGTCAAAACCTCTATTGGAAACCAAAGAATACAGTATGGTTACAACGTAAGGGGCGATTATGTTCCAACTGCAATAGACAACAAACGCATACAATACGGCTACAATGCAAGGGGAGAATACGTGCCAACCTCCGTTGGTAACCAAAGGATAGAATACGGTTACAACACAAGAGGGGACTATGTTCCTACCTCCGTTGGCAATCAAAGAATAGAGTATGGCTACAACGCAAGGGGGGATTATGTCCCTAAAAATATTGGGTTCTAAATTCTATCTTTTGAAACACGTTGCAAGTCCGTAGGTCAGGCTTTGGTCTGACAAATAATATGTCCATATTTGACGCATTTGTAGTTTATCATAATAATGTAAGTACAAATAAAGGAGTCAAATTATGGATTTTATGTCATTTTTAATGGGCGGTATGTTCGTTGCAGATGTTTTGGATGAGTACGACAGATATGAGGAAGAAGAAAGAGAACGCGAAATTCTTGACGATTGTCTTTATGAAATGGAGCTTGCAAGAGAACGACTTCAGGATTTCATAGAAGAAAGACAAGAAGAAGATTTTGACGATTATGACGAGGAGGATGACGATTTTTAATATAAATACGTAATTTACCTTCGTCTTTGGTGGACTGAAGTCCGCCCTACAAAACTTTAGTCACCTGTCATTCTTAACAGCATCATTTTCCCAGTTTTCAAATCTTTTATATAAAGTTCAGTTCCAAGACCATCTTCAATACGGTATAATCGGTGCGTGTAAAATAAATCATTATCTGGTACAGTCTTAAAGTATTTAATTAACTTATTAACATCTTTTTTATTTATATCAATATAATCTGCTAAATGCATATTGACATATTGAAAATACGGCATTTCTTCTTTGGGAACAACTTCTATTTTGGAAAAATCGACTTTTTTCATAATATTACTTTTTATGCTTCCATCAGTGCAATGAAACACACCGTATTTTTTAGCCAAAGAAGTTACACGAGGGTCATTCGTAAACATGTGTATTCCGTATTTTTCTTTCATTTGTGAATTTGTTAAACGATTTCTAATTCCAAGCAAAACCTTATATTCATTTTCTGTTAAATACATAATCTACCCTTTTTTCTTCCATAGATTAAGTATAAACTATTTTTTCGTTTTACACATCCATGAAATTATCTACATAAGATTATTGATATTTAAACTTACTATTTTAAGTCCGTAGGTCAGGCTTTGGTCTGACAATATACTGAAGTCCGCCCTATATTTTTTAATACAAACTTTACTTTTTTTGTTTTTTTTATATACTAAAATCAGGTTGGATTAGTATTTAGGAGAAGAAAAATGAAAAAATTTGTATCACTCGTATTAATTTTATTAATAAACTTTATTACAGTTGGGCCGGCATTGGCTGAAGAATACGGTTATCAGGAAGAAGATTCCACTGTTTTTACGGCAAATGTTGAAGACGAAAAGATCTTCTTGAGTCC
>JBGUSD010000026.1:0-8967 GCA_045132355.1 Candidatus Gastranaerophilaceae bacterium | reverse complement strand
CACAACCGCATTGTAGCCCATTATACCTGCGGCTTTTTCTATTTCAAATTCATCATTTATTTGAGAAAAATCACCGACTTTTTTGGCTCTTTCTTGCATTGTTTCTTGTGACGGATTAAGCCAATTCCCAAACCATCCGCTTAGGAGTTCTTTTCCGCCCAAGGCCATAAAGCCGACAATGGCAAGTGTTAGTATTATTGCTCTTATAATATTTCTTAAACAACCCATGATAAAGTTCCCTCTTATGCTATAATTTTACTATATTTATTATGGCAAAGCAAGATTTAAACATGATTAATAGTTGTGAGGTTAATCCCGAAGAAACAACGCCTGTAATGAGGCAATACCTTGATATAAAGCGGGAAAACCCCGATACTTTGCTTTTATATAGGTTAGGCGATTTTTACGAAACGTTTTTTGAAGATGCTCTTATGATGTCTAAAGAGCTTGAATTAACTTTGACGGGCAGAGATGCCGGTAATCTTGGTAGAGTTCCGCTTGCCGGTATTCCTGTGAAAGCTGCCGATAATTATATAGAAAAACTTGTGCAGAAAAATATAAAAGTTGCAATTTGTGAGCAGCTTGAAGATCCAAAACTTACAAAAACCCTTGTAAAACGCGGGATTACAAGAATAATAACTGCAGGAACAATAACAGAAAGTGATTTCTTGGAAAAGAATTCCAATAATTATATATGTTCTCTATACAAGGATGAAAAAAGCGGACTGTATGGGTTTGCTTATGCTGATATATCGACGGGTGAGTTTAAGACAACACAGGCTTCTTTAGAATTAATTATGGCTGAACTTGCAAGGCTTAATCCATCCGAAGTTGTCGCACCATCTGTAAAACAGGACATAAAACCTTTTCAGATTGTGCCGGATGAAAAAATAGATTTGCCATTAGATATAATTAAAATTTATAATTGTTCTAAAATCCCGGCATCTGTATATGAACCAGCATTTGCAGAAAATAATCTGAAGGCTGTGTTTGAAACAAAAAGTCTTGAATCATTTGGCTACGATAGGTATAAACTCGGTTTTAGAGCTTCCGGTGCTTTACTTTCTTATATATGGGAAACACAAAAGGGCAATATGCCTAAATTTGAAAGAATCGAAAGCTATGAACTTTCCGAATATATGATAGTAGATGGGAGCACAAGAAAAAATCTTGAACTGACGGAAACATTAAGAGAAAAAAATAAATACGGTTCTCTTTTGTGGGCAATTGATCAGACAAAGACGAATATGGGTGCAAGACTTTTGAAGAATTGGATTTGTCAACCTCTGAAAAGAGTTTTGGATATTAAAAAACGCCAAGATGCCGTTGCTGAGTTATATGAAAAAGAAGATGTTAGACGGAAACTTTCTGATTTGTTGGAAAAAGTATATGATATTCAGCGTTTATCTACCAGAATTAGTAATGCTTCCGCTAGCCCAAGAGACTTTATAAGTTTAAAAATGTCGTTAAATATTTTGCCGGAATTACTTGACTGCACAAGCGGGCTAGAAAATAATCCGTTCTTGAATATTAATGAATATAGGGATGATATTGCAGAATATGCAAAGCTGATTGACAGAACAGTAGTTGAAAATCCTCCTATGCTCATAAAAGAGGGTGGAATAATCAAGGAAGGCGTTAATGCTGAACTTGATTATTTCAGAGATTTGTTAACCGGTGGGGAAAAGTGGCTCAAAGACTTTGAGGAATCAGAGAAAGAAAAGACAGGTATAAAGAACCTTAGAGTCGGTTATAATAAGGTTTTTGGGTATTACATTGAGATTACAAATTCAAATGTAAATATGGTGCCCGATAATTACATAAGAAAACAAACCTTAACGAATGCTGAGCGTTACATTACTGAGGATTTGAAAAAACATGAAGATGATGTGTTGTCCGCAAAATTCAAATCAACAGAGCTTGAATACAAACTGTATTGCGACTTCAGAGAATATTCAAAAGAATTTGTAACAAAAATCAGAGAGATTGCAGATGCGGTTGCGTATACGGATGTAATAACAAACCTTGCCTCAGTTGCACTTGAGAACAACTATACAAAGCCTATAATAGATGATTCTGACGATTTTATAGTGAAAAACGGCAGACATGCTGTATTGGAAAAAATATTACCGTTAGGCGAATATGTTGCAAATGATTTGGAATTAAAAAGCAATTCATCCGACACAACACAATTTATGATACTTACAGGCCCCAATATGGCTGGCAAATCTACCTATATGAGGCAAAATGCATTGATAGCTATTCTTGCGCAAATTGGTTCATATGTGCCTGCAGATTATGCAAAAATAGGAGTTGTAGACAAAATATTTACACGTGTCGGGGCATCTGATGATTTGACGTTGGGCCAATCAACTTTTATGGTAGAGATGATTGAAACTGCCTATATATTAAACTCTGCAACAGACAGAAGTTTTATTCTGCTTGATGAAATTGGCAGAGGGACGAGTACATATGACGGAGTTGCCATAGCTTGGGCTGTTGCAGAATATGTGGCGACAAAAATCAAGGCAAGATGTATTTTTGCAACGCATTATCATGAATTGAATGTTATGACAAATACTTATCCTCAGATCAAAAATTTTAGAATTACTATTTCCGAAGAAAATGGCGAAATAGAATTTTTGAGAAAAATTGTACAAGGTGGGGCAAGCAAAAGCTACGGTATTCAGGTTGCTAAAATGGCAGGATTGCCGTCTTCCGTTGTTAAGCGTTCTCAAGAATTGATGACACGTATGCAAAGAGATTTTTCGAATAATTTATCAACACGTAAAAAACATGATAGTGTAGTTGATATTCCTCAATTGAACTTGTTTAATTAATATAAATAGTTGATGTGTTGTTAATAATAATATTGCTATAATTGTACGGTAAAAGAGGAAAATTATGGCTATAAGAGTATTAATGTTATTACTGTCGCTTTTTATTGCAAGCAACCTTATTATCCTTTTGGTAAGTTTTTTATGCGGGGTTAACTTATACAAAAAGCACGGTATTGTTATAAGAAATTGTTACTTAGGTTTTGTATTGTTGATTGTTATAATTTACATTACACTTGCCATATTAGGTTTAGTATAGGAGAGAAAATAATGGACAGAAAAGAATTGGCGACACCATTGGTTGTACTTGCACTAATTATTGTATTTATAGTGCTATGTAATCCGATTGCAATGGTTGGTGTTGGCGAAAGAGGTGTCAAGGTTACTTTGGGAAGGGTTTCACCTGAAAGCTTTTCTGAAGGTATACACTTGATTACACCATTTATTTCAAAGATTAAAACAATGGATGTAAAAACCCAAAAGGAAAATATAACAACATCTGTTTACACAAAAGATATCCAACAGGCTAAGATTGCATATGTTATCAACTACAATTTGCAGCCTGAGAATGCTCACAAAATGTATAGAGAAGTAGGCATTATGTATAGAGATACTGTTTTAATGCCTATTGTAGAAGGTACGATAAAAGACGTTATAGGTAAATGGAATGCACAAGATTTGGTTGCAAACAGGGAGGAAGCAACTAATGAAATTTTAGAAAAACTTGTCAGACAAGCTACTCCTAAATACATCAATGTAACAGGCTTTCAAATCGTAAACATAACATATTCAGACGTATTTGAAAGAGCTATTGAAAGCAAAGTTACTGCAGAACAAGAAGCTTTGAAGGCAAAAAATAAAACAGTTCAGATTCAAGAAGAAGCAAAACAAAAATTGATTTCTGCAGAAGCAGAAGCTAAGTCAATGTCAATCAGAGCAAACGCTTTGACACAAAATAAAGCTCTTGTTGAATATGAAGCTGTACAAAAATGGGATGGCAAGTTGCCGGAATATGTTCTTGGAAACTCAATGCCGTTCATAAATATAGGAAAGAAATAATAAAAATCAAGATAGGAAAAAGGCCCTGCAAAAATGCGGGGCTTTTTTAAATTTTGTAAATTTTTTATTAAATAGTAGCAAAAATTTAATTTATGAGTTTTAATGAAGTCAAAGGAAGTTAATATGAAGCTAGGTTTTAATACGAACGTAACATTTAAACAACAGCAATACCCAATATTACAAGGTATGGCAGTTCCGTCATACGGTCAGTATGGGTATGTTCCTGCGCAATCAGCTCAGCCACAAGCTGTTACTCCTGTCGTTATAGTTCCTCAACCGGTTCAAGCCGATGTTGTTGAAACTTCTAAAAAAGGTAAAAAGGTAAAAGAACCAAAGGTTAAAAAAGCTTCCTTCATACGCAGAGCAATCAGCGGTGTTGCAAAATTCTTCGCAACTCTTGGCGAAATGGCAAAAGCTACCGGAAAAGCAATTTTCTACGGTGCAACTTCAGGCTTAGGTACTATGGTTGGTGCTTGGGCAATAGGCACTTTACCTAGAGCAATCAAAGCCGGCAAATTTGCTAAGAATGGCGGATGGCAAGAAATCTTCAAACACCCTGTTAAGAATATTAGTAAAACAGGCAAGATTGCAGCAGGTATTGTAGCTGCAGGCGTTGCCGCAATTCACCTCGTAAAAGGCTGGTTGAATTCCAACGAAAAGACAGCAAAAATAGACCACCGTTGGAAAACAGGCCACAGAGAAGGCTAATTAGTGTGTAGATTTTGAAAAGGTCAGACATCTCTTTGTCTGACCTTTTACTTATGTTAATTTCGGATAATTTTCGTTGTAGAAATCACCAAAGCGATCTTCAAGAATTGCCTGACGGCATTTTTGTGAAAAGTCTATCAGATATTTGATATTGTGGATAGACAAAAGCGTTGCGGCAGTGCTTTCTCCGCATCTCCACAGGTGTCTTATATATGCTCTGGAGTGGTTTTTGCAGGTATAGCAGTCGCAATCTTCGATCAAAGGCGCACTATCGTCATAAAATTCCTTATTCTTGATATTTTTCTTGCCGTTTGGAGTGAAAAACGAACCGTGTCTTGCGTTTCTTGTTGGCAAAACGCAGTCAAACATATCAATTCCGCGTTTTATTCCGTCTAAAAGATCTTCGGGTGTTCCGACTCCCATAAGATATCTCGGCTTGTTTTGCGGTAAAAGAGGTGCGGTATATTCAACAAAGTGGTTCATTATATCTTTAGTTTCACCAACACTCAAGCCGCCTATCGCATATCCGGGGGCGTCAAATGATGATATAACACTTGCGCTTTCTTTCCTCAAATCGTCATAAAAAGCACCCTGAACAATCGGGAAAAGTGCCTGTTTTTCGTTTGTTTTTGCTTTAAAACATCTTTCAAGCCATCTGTGAGTGCGTTCCATTGCCGCTTTTGCGGTGTCGTATTCACAAGGGAACGGCGCACATTCATCGAACGCCATAATTATGTCAGCGCCGATATCTTGTTGAATTTCCATAGAAATTTCAGGAGAAATAAAGTGTTTTTTGCCATCTTTTGGATCTCTGAATTCCACTCCGTCTTCTGTTATTTTCCTCAGATGAGAAAGCGAAAATACCTGAAACCCTCCGGAATCTGTCAGTACAGGTTTGTCCCAATTCATCCAGCCATGAATTCCGCCAAATTGTTTGATTAATTTTGTCCCGGCTCTTAAATAAAGATGGTAGGAATTTGCGAGTATAATTTGTGCACCTGTATCCCTAACCTGATCTGAAGTTAGAGTTTTTACCGCAGAATTTGTTCCAACAGGCATAAATATAGGTGTCAAAATTTTTCCATGCGGGGTTGTCAAAATTCCTGCACGAGCACCTGTTTGCTTGCATTGATGTACTAATTCGTAATCAAAATACTTAGTCAACGCCTAAGTCCTCAATAACAAGTTCTGATATGTTTTTGTAGTTTTCACATAGTTCTTCAGGTCTGAAGTAGATGGAGATTTCCCTTTGGGCGCTTTCAACACTGTCAGAACCGTGTACTACGTTATATTCCATAATTTGCGCAAAGTCAGCACGAATTGTTCCGACATCTGCCTCGTTCGGGTTTGTTTTGCCCATCAAATGCCTTGCTGCCTGAACTGCATTGTAGCCTTCAAGTACCATTGCAACAACCGGACCGCTTTGTATATATCTGATGAGTCTGTCATAGAAAGACTTGCCTTGATGTTCAGCATAGTGCTGTGCAGCCATTTCAGGGGTTACGTTTAGCAATTTTAAAGCTATGATTTTTAGGCCTTTAGCTTCAAATCTTCTGATAATTTCGCCTGTCAGGCCTCTTTTTACTCCATCGGGTTTGATTGCAACGAAAGTTCTTTCTTCTGTATACTTACTCATGATTTATCCTCCATATATGTCTAAATTTTATCATAAAAAGCTATTTCTCGCTAATTGTTAAGGTTGCCCACTCTTTCTTCATCCTGTTTATATACCTAATAAGGATAGCTGCCATTATTGCACAAAGAATAACAGATGCTATTGCAAGTCCTATCCAGAAGCCTAAAAGCTTCAGATTGTATTTGAATGCCAAAGTATATCCGAGAGGTATCGATATCAGCCAATATCCGATAAAGTTTGCAAGCGTAACAATTTTTGTTTTCTTTATTCCCTTGTAAATGCCGGACAATGATACCTGAAGTCCGTCAAAGATTTGATAAAATGCAATCATATATACAACAGGTATGCAAATGTTAATCAGAACATTATCCGTTGTAAACAGACTTACTAAGAATCCAGGGAACAGTGCATAAGTTACCGAACCTATTGCCATAAACCCAAGCCCCAAAGCTATACCAACGATTATATATCGCTTCAGATCGACCAGATTTTTTGCTCCGTTTGCATAACCGACTTTGACGGCGATTGCGTTTGAAACGGCAAACGGAATCATAAAGGTTACGGTTGTCAATGTACATACAAGGTTTTGTGCTGCGGCATAAACTCCCGCAACTCTGCCCATAAATATTGCAACGCTGTTAAATGCAACAAATTCTATCAGTATTGCAAATGAAATCGGTAGTCCGACTTTGACAAGACTCTTGTAGTAATCTTTTGTATCGTTGTAATCTTTGAAATTCATTATTTTTAATGCGTATATTAACAGGACAAATCCCATAAAATAACGGACAATAAAACTTGATATGGCAAGACCAATAGCCCCCATTGACGGGATAATCCCCCAACCAAATACAAAAATGATGTTCAGGGCTAAATTCAAAAATACTGCAAATACCGTTACCAAATTTGGGAACATAACGATTTCAAATGCTTGCAAATATTCTTTAACTGCTGCATGCAAATACCCGCCAAATATTGAAAATGCTGAAATTACCATATACTGCTTTATTACGGGAATAAGTACGGGTTCAAATCCCAAAATATCTATCGCCGGTACGCAGGCCAATACGGCAAGCATTATAAAAAAACCGCACACCATTGAAAATCTTATCGTAGGATAAAAATATCTCTTTGCCGGAATTTTCGCTCCTCTGTAATTCGACAAAACAGGGGATGCACTTGCAATGAGCCCTATCCCAAATGTGGTTATACAGTTTGAGATTGCGTTTGCAATAGCAATAGCCGCCAATGTGTTTGTGGAGTGTCTGCCTGCAATCAAAACATCACCGGCACCAATCAATATGAAGCCTAAGTTTCCCATAATGATTGGCATAGCTATGTGCAAAAGCTCTTTTGCGTATTGTTTAAAATATCCCATAAGAATATTTTAGCACGAACATTTTCTATGCAAAAAGGCTCAAAGGGTACCCCTTGAGCCTTTTAAAAACCATCCCAAATCTGCTAGCCCAGCAGTGCTTCCAAAATTTCTGCATTTCTGCCTGCTGAAGCTGATTCTCTTACTTTTTGTTTGTAAATGTAGCTTCTTAAGGCTTCTCTGATTAACTCGCTGCGTGAACGATTTTCACCATCAGCAACCTGGTCAATCTTGTTCAAAAATTCTTCGGGCATTGAAATTAATACTCGTGCCATATATTCTCCTTTTTCTAATGTTATAAATATCCTATATTTCTATAAAAAATTTTTCACTTAAAAAAGTGCTATTTTTTATATAGAAAATATATACTAATTTTTAAAACCCTTAAGCTATCAGTGTTTGAGGCCTGTCATTTGTCGTTACAAAACTTTACAAATGGTATAAATTGAGAATTCCTTGAAAACAAAGCATGTCTGTGCTATTTTTTAGTCATAGAAAGAGGAAAAAGAAATGACAGAAGTTAGAGTAAGAATTGCACCTTCCCCAAGCGGAAACTTGCACATAGGAACAGCAAGAACAGCATTATTTAACTATTTATTTGCAAAGAAGAATAATGGGAAATTTGTTTTAAGAATTGAAGATACAGACGCAGATCGAACAAGCCAAGAATATATTGACAATATATTTGATAGTTTGAAGGCGCTGGGTCTAAATTGGGACGAAGGTCCTGATGTTGGCGGTCCTTATGGCCCGTATACTCAATCAGAAAGATTTGATATATATCCGAAATACGTTCAACAGCTTTTAGACAGCGGTTTCGCGTATGAATGTTTCTGTACTCCTGAAGAATTAGAGGCAGAAAAAGAAGAAGCTACTAAAAACAAGCAAGCATACGTATATTCAAAGAAATGCGAAAATTTGACAGAGGAAGAAAAAGAAAAACTCAGAGCTGAAGGCAGAAAACCTGCAATCAGATTCAATATTGCAAAAGCGCAAAAGGCTTTTCACGATTCATCGATTCTTGAGTTTGATGATTTGGTAAAAGGAAAACTTCACGTTGACACAAATCTTTTGGGCGATTTTGTTATTATGAAATCAAACGGCGCACCAACATACAATTTTGCAGTTGTTATAGATGACGCTTTGATGAAAATATCTCACGTAATCAGAGGTGAAGACCACATTTCAAATACATACAAACAAATCCTTATCTTTGAAGCTTTGGGCTTTGAGGTTCCAAGATTTGGTCATTTGGGTATGATTTTGGCACCTGACAGAAGTAAACTTTCAAAAAGACATGGCGCAACTGCCGTTTCGGATTTCGTAAAAGAAGGTTATTTGACAGATGCATT
>JBGUSD010000025.1:0-3521 GCA_045132355.1 Candidatus Gastranaerophilaceae bacterium | reverse complement strand
ACGAAACAAATAAAATATACAGGCTTGTTCTTGAAGACAAACTAAACTATATAGATATAACAAACCCTATTGAAAATTCACTTGACGCAGACCTTAAAAGACGCGATTTAACAATCAATTCAATAGCGGTTAACCTTCGTACACTTGAAACAGTTGACCCGAATAACGGCATCGAGGATATTAATAACAAAAAAATAGGAATGATTTCAGAAAAGAATTTTACAGATGACCCCCTAAGACTGCTTCGAGCATTCAGATTCCAAGCCTCAACAGGATTTGAAATAAAACCTGAAGTAAAAGAGGTTATAAAAAGACACAAATCAGAAATAAATAAGCCGGCAAAAGAAAGAATAATTTATGAAACAGTGAAACTTTTTGGCGGCGAATACGCGCAAGATGCAATTATATCAATGGACGAGTGCGAGCTTTTGGAAGAAGTTATGCCATTTGTGAAAGAACTAAAACTTGTTCCGCCAAACTCACATCACCACCTTGACCTGTTTCACCACAGTATTGAGACCGTAAAACAAATTCAACAACTTTATAGAACCTCAAATTGCGAAGTCAAAAAACATCTTGAAAGTGTCGATTTCGGCGGACTATCAAGGCTTGCTCACTTAAAATTTGCCGGATTTATGCATGATATGGGCAAATATTCAACATGGAAAATTATAGACGGCAGACACAGGTTCATCAAACACGATGATGAAGGCGCAAAACTTGCCGAAAAATACCTTAAATCAATGTTATTTTCAAATAAACAAATAAAATATATTACGACAATGATTAAATACCACATCTATCCGTCAGGAGTCATAAGCGCACCGGATCTGAATGAAAAAGTTATGATGAGATTTGTGAGAAAAATGGACGATAACGCAATAGACGTAATCATTATTGCAATGGCAGACAGATTATCTGCTCAAGGCCCTGAAATAACCCTGGAAATGACAGAAAACAACATAAACGGACTAAAAAAACTTTTAACTTTTTATCTTGAAAAACGTTCAACACTTGAACCACTTCCAAAACTTATAGACGGAAACGAAGTAATGCAAATTTTAAACATAAAACCTTCAGCCAAATTGGGTGAAATTATGGATGAAATACACGAAGCTCAACTCAACGGAGATATAACAACTCATGAGCATGCTGTTTCATTCTTGCAAAAATATAAAAAATATTAAAATTTAGTGCAAAATAGAGGATATATTACAGAATATATTGTTTTTGTAATAAAATTTTACATGAAATTTTTCTGTTAAAAACGTATATTTTAAGCAAAAAATATGCAAAATGAATTGTAAGAAAGTTTATATCTGTAAAACATTTTCTAAAAAATGTATTTTTAAAAAAATATTTTAAAATTCATCTTTACATAAACTTAACAAAAGAGAAAATCGGGGCAATTTTCAAATTTGATTACTTTTATTAAACATGTGCTCCTGATATAATCAGGTTATTCGGAAAATATGATTAGTAAGATTAGTGGTGTAGAAAACAAAAACAGATATAGTACCCCGAACTTTCAAGGTTTAGGTGAAGTATTTTCAGCCGCAGGCCAATACGCATTGCGTGGCATACAAGCTTGCGAACAACACCCTATGCTTAATGTTTCCGTACTTGATTTATCAACTGCAATTATTCCAAGGTCTGTAATTGAAACCAAAGAATCCAATGCATTTGCCGGAATGGAAGCTTTCAGACGTGAATCTTCAGGTCTGTTGGTTAACTGCTTATTACCCGGCTTTATCGTTAAAGGTATGGCTTGGGTACTTCAAAAAGGTATCGGGCTAAAAGGAATGCACGATGTACACGCGAACGAGGAATCACTAAATCTTATAGAAAAATATTTATCCGAAGCAAAAGGAAGCGGTACACAAAAACTTGAAGCAGCTATCCAAAACTTTATGAACGACATAACTGGAATAGACGGAGCTGCAAAGAAAGCATTCAAAGAACTTGATGACACAACATTAAAACAAGTCCAAGCAGGTATCAAAAAGGTTGCACAATCCGCAGATGCAAAAGACGGTGGCGCAAAACTGTTAAAGGCCGGCTATGATGAGATTGCACAAGCAACTCACATGACAGAAAGACTTGAAGTTAACGGAAAAGTTCTGTCAAAGAACCTGAAAGGATTTTTGGAAGATTTTGTCGGCGTAAACAAAGGCTTAATCAAAAACGGAACAACTGTCGCAGACAAATCCTTCTTCCAAAAGGCAATCAAATTAGTAAACAGCAAAAGTTTTGCAGGTTTAATGGTAATTATTCCGCTTGCAATATCAATGCAACCGCTTAACCGCTGGATTACCGCAAAACGTTCAGGAGTAAAAGGTGCGCCAATATACAAAGATTTTGGTGATAGTGAACATAAAGAATTATCACCAAAAGAAAAACGAGCACTTTGGAAACAAAAATTAATATCAGTCGGATCAATGCTGGGCGTTATGTTTCTGTCTATGGGAGGCAAGCTTCCTAGCAAACAGATGTTGCAATTTAAGGGTATTTTCCCTACAATGGATCAGGCAAGGCTAATATCAACAGCAACCTTCTCAAGCCGTATGTTATCATCCGAAGATAAAAACGAGCTTAGAGAAGCAACTATCAGAGACATTGCGACATTCTCAAGCCTGTACTTCTTGGGTGATTACGCAGCAAAAGGTGTTGCAACACTGATAGAAAAAATTAAACCAGACGTAAAATTACTAAACAGAATAAAAACCTTGCCTAAAGATGCAAATTTTGTGAAAAAATTTGGCAACTGGGTTAAAAACGTAAGCCTCAAATCTTCAGATGAAGTAGTAGGACAAGCGGCAAAGAATTTAAGATCCTTATGTCAAATAGGCAATCTGGCATTTTCACTTATGGCACTTGGTTTATTTATACCACTATATACAAGAACCCAAACGAATAAAAAACGGGAAGCCGAACTTCAAAAAATGGCGGAACAAATGCAAGCAAATTGGACAGACGGCTACCTCAGACAAGTAATCAGAAACAGTTCCCCTACATTTAGCTCATTCTTTAATAGGAATTAAAACGTATGCAAATTCAAAAAATCAATCAACAACCGAATTACAATCAAAGACAGACATCCTTCAAGGGCGTGCCTGACACGGTTATGCAAGCACTTTTAGCTGCAGAATCAGCAGCAATCCCTGCTTTGAGATTTTTAGATACAAATCAGGCAATCGGTGCGTGCGCAGTAGACGTAGGATGTATGGTAATTCCAAGAACGGCAACAGACTTTTCTCGTGGTGCAAATGCCGGATTTGAAACAATGTTCCGTGAAAGTTCCGGAACTGTTAACCACGCATCAATAGGACCTGTCTATGGTGCGTTAGCTGGTATGCTTGTTTCAACTGCAATTAATTCTAAATATGGTATTAATGCAAAACACGTATTTGCTGATTTTGATACGCTTGACGTTTTGAGCAAAATCAACTATGACAACGTAAAGGAAGCAAAAGGCGTTGACGAATACGTTCACAGAATTGCAGCTAATATAAAGAGTAACG
>JBGUSD010000024.1:0-7898 GCA_045132355.1 Candidatus Gastranaerophilaceae bacterium | reverse complement strand
GCAGAATTACACCGCTTGATACAAAACTTGTAAACGGCGATATTGTTGAGATTTTAACCTCAAAAACTCCTGCGCCAAGACTTGATTGGCTGAACTTCGTGGTAACAAAACAAGCATCTTCAAAGATAAAACAATGGTTCAAGAAGAACAACCGTGAAGAACACATTGAAATTGGCAGAACAAATCTTGAACACGAACTGACAAAAGCCGTATTTGAAGAGTACGAAAAGAACGGAGAATTTGAAAAGATAGCAAAACAAATGAATTACGTATCCGAAGAAGACCTTTTTGCAGCACTCGGATACGGTGAAACCACCACAAACAAAGTTATAAATAAAATTCAAAAGCCAAAAGAAAAAGTAGTTGAGGATATATTCCACTCATCAGGCAGAAAAAAATCCGAAAAAGATATAATCGGACTTGAAGGCATGATGTATTCATTTGCCCGCTGCTGCTCGCCAATTCCGGGAGAACCTATTGTCGGCGTCGTTACAAGAAGCAAAGGTGTTTCTGTACACAGAATAGACTGCAAAACATTGGAAAATGTCGAGCCTGAAAGAATGCTTGACATAAGTTGGTCAGGACACAATATAAACAAAACATACACAACCACGATACGTATTGAAACTGCTGATAAAATGGGGCTTTTGAAAGATATTATCGCTGCCGTATCCGACAACAATACAAATATTATAACGGCAAACGTAAAATCCAGAAACAATGTTGGTATAATTGAAATAGGACTTGAATTAGACAATATTGAAACCCTCAAAAAAGTTACAAACTGTCTGCAAGCAATGCCTGATGTATTTAGCGTAAAACGTATACAAACATCTGCATCCACAGCATCTCAAAAAACAAATAAGCAAAAATCAAATAAACAGAAGCCACAAAAGCCAAAGAATAAAAATTCCTGATTTTTATAAATTTTAACCAACTTGCCAAAAATAAAATCCCTGATAACATAATAAGTATGGGGAAGATTTTATTCATATCAGACAATAATGAAAAATGCAAAAAATATTCAAATATTTTTTCAAAAAAATCATATGAGGTTTTTGCATCAGCAGACGAATCGCGTATATACGAGATTATGGAAGGACAAACTCCGGATATAGTCATTTTTGACGGGGAATTTCAACTTGCAAAAACACTTATTAAAAAACTTCGCTCCGACAACACAGCTTTTATACTTCTTGTAGGGAATCAAAACAACATTGAGCCTGATTTGATAAAATATTCAAATGCATTTTTGACAAACGATATGTCTGAAAGCTTGATTTTGTCCATAATAAGCGTAAATATGAAGACAAAACAAACCCTAAAACAACTGTCAGAAACCAATAAAGATTTGGCTGACAGTCTGTATAGGCTAAATGTTTTGTACAGTACAAGTTCACAATTCGCAGGCTCATTAGACAAACAAAAACTCGTTGACTATATGATTGAAGGAATGGATAAATCTCTCAGTTTTGACCTGACATGCACACTTGCATTTTGTACAGAAAAAGAGCCTGTTCTCATATTAAACTCACTGTATGAAATTTCAGACGAACTGCTTGATGCAATAAAAGTAAGGACTATTTTAAACTACAAATCACTGTTTGAGGATAAAACTCCGCCATTTGAAATTGAAGCAGAAAGTTTAAAAGTAGTAAAAACCGTTAAATATCCTGCAAACCGTTTCACATTTGAACTTTTCAGATACGATAATATGTTTGCACCAATAAGCTTAGGCGACAACTTTTTTGGCTGCATAGAAATTTTCAAAGAACTTCCGTTTTCGCCTGACGATGCAACATGTTTTCAAACTATCGCCCAACAGGTTTCTCTGCCCTTGAAAAGTGCGACTTTGTATCAGGAAATAAAAGAAACAAATATAAAATTGCAAAAGCTTGAGCATTTAAAATCAGAATTTATATCAATAGTTTCGCATGAACTAAGAACCCCACTTACGGCTATCAAAAATTCACTTGATATCCTAACAGGCGGTAAGTGCGGCGAAATTAACGAATCCGGCGAAAAATTTTTATCTATGGCAAAGCGAAATGTTGAAAGACTATCCACAATAATCAACGATCTGCTTGACCTGTCAAAAATTGAAGCCGGCAAAATGGATTACCATTTTGCGAATATCGATATTCATTCCGTAATAGATTACGTAAAAACGTCACTATCTGGACTGGCAAAAGAAAAAGGACTCAACCTGATATCTGAGGAGACTTCAGACCTTCCGCAAATCTTTGCGGATTCACAAAGACTAGAACAAGTTCTGACAAACCTTGTATCAAATGCCATAAAATTTACCCCCGAAGGCAAAACAATAACAATACGTTCGCACCTTGCAGATGCTGAACAATTAAACCCTAACGAATGCTTTAGAGAGGATTTAAAAAATCTTAAAGGCAAATATATTGTTGTATGCGTAGAAGATCAAGGAATAGGAATTGCCCAAAAGGATTTGCTCAGAGCTTTTGACAAATTTGCACAGATAGAAAATTCCCTATCCCGAAAAGTAGGAGGTTCGGGTTTGGGCTTGCCGATTGCAAAGCAACTCCTGCAAGCGCACGATGGTGCGATATGGTGCGATAGTGAACTAAACAAAGGCTCGCGCTTTTATTTTGCCATCCCGGTTTGCGAAAAGCCTGCACTTGTTGCATAGTTACAAAATGTTAAAATATACGGGCTTTATGGAAAACATGATATAATGTCTGATAATAGGGGATATTGTATGAAAAAGATTTTAATTGTAGACGATGAACAGGATATAGTTGAAAGCTTAAAATTTGTACTTGAAGCTGCAGACTATACATGTTACTGCGCATATAACGGAGAAGACGGACTCAAATTGGCAAAAGAAATCGTGCCGGATTTAATGGTCCTTGATGTTATGATGCCTAAAATAAACGGTTACAAAATCAGCAGACTTCTAAAATACGACAACAAATACAAAGACATTCCAATTTTGATGATTACTGCGCGCTCTCAGGAGGAAGACAAGCTGATTGGGGAAGAAACAGGCGCAGACGAGTATATAACAAAACCTTTTGATTTAAATGAGGTCGTAGAAAAGGTTAAACAGTATTTGGGATAGCAGATGGAAACGGTTACAAACAAAACTTTAGAGAAATTAAAATACGACCTGGTCAGAGCAGGACTTGTACAGTACGAAGTTATCGAACAGGCTGAGGAGATTTCTGCAGCACAAAATATAAACATAGGCCAAGCTCTTATAAACTCCGGCGTAATCACTGAAGATACCCTTTTAAAGTTTTTGGAATCCAAACTGCATATCCCCTACGTTAACCTTGACGACTATTCTCTTGATCCAAATTGCTTGAAATACGTAAGCTTTACTGATGCAAGAAGATACAGAATTATTCCTCTTTTCAAGATTGAGGACACTTTGACCGTTGCAATGGCAGATCCTTTGGATCTTTTTGCAATAGACAGAATAATAGAAACGGCAGAATGTTCAATAGAACCGGTAATTTCGTCAGAGCCAAGTATATTCAAGAAGATTGATGAATATTACAAGACAGAAGGCACTGTGGGCGAAATTTTCACTGACACAAACATTGACTACGATTGGCAAGATGAGCTTCACAGTGATGATTTGAGCGATAATCATATTCAAAAGATTATTCGTGCAATTTTGAAACAGGCAATAATGGAGAACGTCCACGAAGTAACTTTTCAGGGTGAAAATAACGGACTTAGCGTCAACTTTAAAAAGAACAGCGAGCTTCAAAACAAAGGTCTGATACCGTCAGTTCTTATGTCATCATTTGTTGCCAAGTTAAAGACTCTGGCAGAACTTGACCCATCAGTTTCAGAAGTTCCGCAGCTTGGCAAATTGAACTTTAAAGTTGATGATGTGCTTTTGGTTGCAAGTATTTCAACCTTCCCGACAATTATGGGAGAAAGAATTTTCTTAAAAATATACAAACCGCCATACGCACTGAACAAAATGATAAGTTCAGATACACAACTAAAAACCGTCAGAGAATCTCTGTCAAAACCGGGCATAATATTGGTGTGCGGTTCACCACTAAGCGGGAAAACGCACGTAATATATTCCTTACTTTTGGAGGCTTCCAAAGATGATTCAAAGAACATAATGACTCTGGAGAGTATTGCAAAATATAATCTTAAAGGAGTAAACCAATGTGAACTCAATGAAAACATTGGATTCAATATGGATAAAGCATCCCGTTTCATAGAATTCCAAGCTCCTGATATTATCTACCTTGAGGGAATAAAAACAAAAGAATCTTTTGACTATTTTTCAGGTCTTGTATATGACGGCAAAACAATTATAATGGAGTTCTTGGCAAATAATATGGAAGATTTGCGTAACAAAATGGCATTTAGCGACTTTGAAACCCTTAAAACGCTTATCAGCTGCATGTTATTTATACACTCCAAAAACAGTATTGAAGTCTTTGATAAAGACACTATTCAAAAATATCTGGCGTAAAACTAATCCGGAACGTGTTCAAAAATATCTTGAATTCTGCAATGTAAAGCATTGCAAAGTTTGTTGATTGTTTCAAGTTCTATTGTTTTTGTCCTGTCGTGATAAATTCTAAAAACTGCGACATGAGACAACCCTGATTGTCTTGCCAATTCAGCCATATATATCAATGTTATCATTCTTAACATTAACTTGTTAATATTATTATATACATATATAATAATATTATTGACTTGTATAACATATTTAAAGAAGGTTAACAAAAATTATGAAAAGGAATGCATTCACGTTAGCTGAAATGATGGTTGTCATGTTGATTATGACAATAGTATTGGCAATGGCTGCACCATTAATGACAAAGAAAAGAATGACTGATTTGTCAAACTCAAGCCCTTGGGATTGGGTTGGAAACACAAATGGTACAGTTGCATATTTTCTTGGTGAAATTGCAATGATTGGAGAACATTCAAAGGGAGAAAATGATTATGAAAAAAAATCCCAATTTATAATAAAACAAAAAAATAACGCAACATACCCGATAACATTTAAAAAAGTGGAGGGTACAAATACAAATTATCTAAATATGGCTTGGAATACAGCATTAGCAAGTGCATCCGCTCCTTATAGCTTGAGATTTGGCGGTCCATACTCTAGTACATCAACAGGTAGATCAAACACAGCTTTTGGCATTGATTCAATGGTGGACCTAAGCTCCGGGCAATATAATACAGCATTTGGACAGGGCTCATTAAAGGCGCTTAGGTCCGGCTCAAACAATACGGCATTTGGGCAAGGTTCCATGAATGCACTTGTATCAGGCTCATACAATACGGCATTTGGGCATAGCTCCCTGTATTCGCTTACGACAGGGTCATCAAATATAGCTATAGGGGATCGAGCATTGTATAAAAGTACTGAAGGGGCATATAATGTTGCGGTCGGTCCATACGCATTAGCAGAGTCGACAACAGCACAATATAACGTTGCAGTAGGCTTTAAGTCACAATTTTATAATACAGAAGGTAGTTATAATATAGCTGTAGGAGGCTTGTCACTCCAAGATAACAATACGGGAAATAATAATATTGCAATCGGATATAACGCGTTAAGCTTCGCCTTAGGTAGTCATAATATAGGCATAGGCCACGGTGCATGTTATTACGTGAAAGGCTCAAATAAAACGTGCATAGGAACAAGCTCCGGACCGGCATATGGTACTACTCATACAACAAGTTCGGATAAAATAATATACCTTGGTGATGCGGATACAGAAGTAATTATCCCGGGAAAGTTGACTGTCAATAGACAGGCTATTTTGGGTAAGGATTCCGGCGTTACCTATATGAGAGTCGCAGCAAGAGGCAACAATAGTGTTGAAAGAGTCGGGTCTTTCTCCTTCGCTGAATGTGGTAGCGGTTGGGGTTGGTGTAATAGGGGTACTATTAACCAGTTAAGCGAGTATTCAGACAAACGTTTGAAAAACATCTCGGGTGAAAGCAAAGCGGGTTTGGACAAAATTCGTGAGCTGAGAGTGTTCAATTATACATTTAAAAAAGACGAAAACAAAACACCGCACGTTGGTGTTATTGCACAAGACTTGGAAAAAGTTTTTCCTGATGCTGTCACAAAAGGTGATGACGGATATTTGATGATTAGAATGGAGGATATGTTTTATTCTTCAATCAATGCAATCAAAGAGCTAGACAATTTTGTACAGGGAATAATTAACGAAATCAAGGTTGTTTATGAAAAAATCACAGGCATCGACAAAAGAGTTCAAGCCCTTGAAAAAGAAAATAAACAGTTAAAAGAAGCAAACAAGCACTTAGAAAAATCAAATAAACAACTGCAAAAACAAATGACTGACATCGACAAACGTTTGAAAAAACTCGAGAGTCATTCATAACAAAAGTTATTAAACATCCCCCCAGGATGTTCCGCTATATAGGTTTATTCCTTTTATAGCGGTTTTTCTTATGTAAAAGGCTCAAGGGCAAAATGTCTGGTTTTCCACAGTATATTTATAGCCATTGCGCGGAACGCAGTGATAAAGCAATCTATTACTATGGATTGCTTCGCTTTGCTCGCAATGACGTGTTTTGGGTTTTTTGTATACTAAAGTCTACGTTACTACCCCTCTACCTTTGGGAGAGGGTACGAACAGTTAACGAGTTTTACGAGTGCTACTGTTCGGGGTGAGGGTTCTGTATAAAAAAGGTCCTGAAACGAGTTCAGGATGACATAGGGTTTTTAATCCCGGACTGCGCTCTGGGATCGCAACAGGTCCCGCAATAAATGCAAGATAAATGTTTAAGTCTTATTTTGCAATATAAAAACCCAGGTTAATCAAAAAATCGGCAACAAGCATATAAACAGTTGATAATATTGCCGCCTGAGTAGTAGACAAACCAACCTCTTTTGCACCACCACGTGTTTCATAACCTTGTGTTGCACAAACCAATGATATCAAACCGCCAAATACGCTTGCTTTAAACAAACTAATATAGATATCCCTTGTTGATAACCATAACCAGACAGAATTCATATACCTTGCAGGATGCAAATCAATTGTAGCGGAAGATACAAGCATTCCGCCTAAAATCCCTAAGACCTCTGCCAATAATACCACCATAGGAACAGTCAACATGCCTGCAATTATTCTTGGAGCAAAGTAATATCCGACAGGATCAACCTTTAAGGTTTTTATCGCATCAACCTGAGAGGTTACCTGCATATTAGCAATCTCAGCAGATATCGCTGTACCCGCTCTTGCACCTATTGCCAATGCCACAAACCCCGGTGCAATCTCTCTTATCATAACAATGGCAATTGTTCCACCGATATAGGTTTCGGCACCCGACATCAAAAATTGCTTTGAAACCTGAACAGTAATGACGACTGCCGCAATAAAAGCTATTGTCAAAGATATTGTCAAAGAATCATAACTAATAGATGCAGCTTGATTTATTACACTGGAAAATCTTACCTGACCTTTTAGCAGGTACTTTATACTTCTGATGAAATTTTGAACGCATAAACCTAAAAAACTTATCATATATTAAATATATCATAAAATAGGATTTTTGCCCATAAATTAAGGTAATTAACATTATTTTTTTGCTATATTTGTTTTTTCAATGAATTTTTTAGCATCATTCACAGGGATTGCAAACCCTATTCCAATATTAGAAATATTATGGTCAGGATTGTATATTGATTGACTGATTCCAATAACCTCGCCTGAGGTATTCAATAACGGCCCGCCGGAATTGCCCGGATTAATCGCCGCATCAGTCTGAATTCTCTTTTTTACATAATCAATTCTTGAAATAATTCCTTGAGTCAAAGTTCCTGAAAACCCAAACGGATTGCCTATTGCAAGAACCTTCTGCCCTACTTTTATTTCTTCTGAATTTCCCAA
>JBGUSD010000023.1:0-1347 GCA_045132355.1 Candidatus Gastranaerophilaceae bacterium | reverse complement strand
TGTCTTCCAGAACTTTTTTAAGCTCTGTAAGATAAACCTTAATCAGATCTTCTGATTCGGTATCGTTCTCCATTATTTCTATACGATTGTTTATCGTTGTTAAAAGCTTATTAAAACCATCTGCGTTTTTTTCGGCTTCTTCTTTCATTTGGGTTAGAATTACAGCGATTTCTTCTACTTGTTCAGCCATTATTTTTTCCTTTACAATATCCCTACTTTGACATTTTACCAAAATAATGGGCAAATTAGCAAAAATATTAAGTTAATTTATTAAAATTGTAAAGATTATGGCTATTTTTCGGGTTATTGGTGGTACAATAGAAAATGGTAGAGGGGTTCGAAAATGAGTTACATTGTAATTGATGATTCAAAATGCAAGGCTTGTTACTTATGTGTAGATGAGTGCCCAAAAAAATTGATTAAGGTTAGCAATAAGACAAACAAGCTTGGTGACAAAATTGTTGAATTTTGTGATGAAAAAGGAGAATGCTTGGGGTGCGCAATGTGTGCAACAAGATGTCCGGATTTAGCTATTAAAGAGGTATATAAGGGTTAATAAATGGTAGAAGTTTTATCAAATAAAAAAGTTTTGACAAAAGGCAATTATGCTATTGCAAATGCCGCAATATTGGCGGGTTGCGATTGTTATTTCGGTTATCCTATTACTCCGCAAAGTGAAATTGGGGAGTTTATGAGCGGCAAGATGCAGGAACTCAAAAGAGCGTATGTTTCTGCAGAAAGTGAACTTGCAGCAATAAATATGACGATTGGCGCTTGTTCAACCGGTAAAAAGGCAATGACATCATCTTCATCATGCGCTGTATCTTTGATGCAGGAAGGTTTGTCTTATGCAACATCAGATGAATTGCCTGTTGTGTTGGTAAGTGTTATGAGAGGCGGCCCTGGGCTTGGCAACATTTTCCCGTCCCAAGGCGATTATAATCAGGCAACAATAGGTGGTGGCGACGGGGATTATAAATGTATCGTGCTCTCACCTTCTACCGTTCAAGAAGCCGTTGACTTGACATACAAAACTTTTTATTTGGCTCACAAATATAGAAACCCTGCGATTTTGCTTGCAGATGGTCTTCTGGGACAAATGATGGAGCCTGTTGAATTTGGTAAATACCCTTATCCTGAAATAGATAATTCAGAATGGGCATTGTCAGGTGCAAAAAACCGTGACGCACGTATAATTCGTTCATATTCACCAACGGAAGGCCCGCAGTGTGAAAAATTGAACAGGTTATTTGCAAAGTATAAGGATATTGAAGATAATGAGACAATGTACGAGGAATTTTGTACGGAAGACGCAGACCTGATAGTTATAGTTTTTGGAAGTCTTGC
>JBGUSD010000022.1:0-2825 GCA_045132355.1 Candidatus Gastranaerophilaceae bacterium | reverse complement strand
TAGAAGCATAGTTAAGCATATCTTCAGGAACACCTTGAGCATCAGGTAAGTTGCCGCCAAATTGGTTGCACTTGTCAACTAAGTATTTCGGAACTGAAGATGAACCGTGAAGAACGATTGGGTAATCACCAAATCCTGCTTCTCTTAGGGCATCTTTAATTTCTTTCAATCTTTCAAAGTCAAGTTTTGCTTCGCCTTTGAATTTGTAAGCACCGTGAGAAGTACCGATAGCAATAGCTAATGAATCGCAACCTGTTTGTTTAACGAATTCAACAGCTTCCTTAACGTTTGTATATTTAGCATCTTTGTCAGATACATTAACGTCATCTTCAACGCCTGCAAGTTTACCAAGTTCAGCTTCAACTGAAACTCCGCGCTCATGTGCGTAATCAACAACTTGTTTAGTAACTCTAACGTTTTCTTCGAATGGGAATCTTGAACCGTCAATCATAACAGATGAGAAACCGCCATCGATACAAGCTTTACAGATTTCGAAATCTGCACCGTGGTCAAGGTGAAGAGCGATAGGTACTGTTGTTGTAGCTAATGCTGCTTCAACAAGCTTGATAAGGTAAGTTTGGTTAGCGTATTTTCTGGCACCTGCAGAAACTTGCAAAATGATAGGTGATTGAGTTTCTTCAGCAGCTTCTGCAATACCTTGTAAAATTTCCATGTTGTTAACGTTGTAAGCACCGATTGCATAACCTCCTGCAAGTGCTTTTTTGAACATTTCGTTTGTTCCAACTAATTTTCTTTCACTCATGTGAGTTCTCCTTCTTAAAAATTTCCACAACATGAGTGTAGTACAAACATATATCAAAATCAACAAATATAAGCATCTGAATATCTGATTAACACTATTTACAAAACCCGAAACGATTGATATAATTAAATGTAACAAAGGATATATCAATGTATATTCCAAGTAGCAAAAAAATATATGTTTGAGGTTTATAAAAACATAATGTAAGCGAACAAGGAGATATTATGGTCGTAGAGGCTATTTCATCAGCAGATGTCAGGAATAATTATCAGATTAGTTTTGGGAAAAGAAATAAAGGACAAAAGTCAACAACACCGGCGGTTACGTCCCCGCTAAAGGCCGTTCCGGTGGCTGTGTTGATTGCAATGAGCCCTATGACAACAACAAATGCAAAAGAAATTATGAATCCTAGGAGTGAAGTTGCAGAGCTTGTACAAGATCAAGGTAAAAATAATGTAATATATTCACACACATTTAATACCGAAAAATTGACGGGTGTAAAAGTTCAAGCAATAAATACAAAAGGAAACTTGGATGGTTTTGACAAAATTAATATAAATTGGGAGGATTATGCTTTTGAAGTAAAAGATGTTGCCATAGTATCATTATATGCTTCTTCAGCAGACGGATTTAGAGATGGTCCGATGGTATTCAGAAAAGTTTCAGTTACATTACCTGATCGCGATGATATAACCTATGAGTTTATTGATCCGGGTTTAACTGCATATGTTGCGGCGTTAGCTAACTCAAAAGAAAATAAATCTCCAGTAAAGAGCGAAAGACAAATAGACTATAATGTGGTTCCTGATGACTTAATTGAAGGTTTACGTGCGATTACAAATGACGCAATGAATGATTTATGGTACAAAGGTTATCCAAACCCGTATAAGATAAGTGGTAATCGAATTGACGCTTTTGAGAAAAATTTTATAGGAACAAACGGCAGATATACTCTACGTTTTTACGATACTAATGGCAACAAGAATACTTATGAGTTTTTATCTTTACAAAGAGAAGGTGAAAAAGAGTATGAAATTGAGAGTGTATTATTATACGACAGCAAGGTTAGCGGTCTAGATGCTAATGTTGATTTTGGAACTATAAATGCCATTGGTATTGGTGCCCGTAACAGTATGTCCGGAACATATATTCTTGATGATGATTTAGCAAACTATCTTTATAATATGATTCAAAAAGAAGCAAAAGAGGGAAAATTTACAGGAAAAGACACAGACATAAAAAAAGAAAATTATGAAATAGATTGGTTTGTAAACTAATGTAACAACATGGAAACATGCTGAAATCAACATATTTCAAATGTTTTAATAAAGTTATAGTGTTAATCTAAGAGAAGAAACATGGCAATTCCAAAGGTCAATAATTTACAAGAAATACCGAATATTTCATCAAAACCTGCAGAAAGGACGAATGATTCTGCCGGTGTTGCCAATATTCCTTTGAATCTAGACAAAATTCTTGAAGAAATGGGTGTATCTTTTGAGGAGTTTCAAAAGATGTCCGAGGGTGCTAAAAATAATTTAATTAACCAATATAATCAGTTAAAATCGTCTGATTTCAATATAAAAGGTTTAACACTTGAAAAAGTGGCGACCTCTCCAAGTCTTGTCAATAATAAGGTTGTTACAGAACAAACTAATGATATAATAAAACCTAATATGCCAAGACCGAAACTGACAAAAGAAGTTTGGAAGAATATGACTGTTGAACAGCGCAAGGCTTGGCTTGAAAATAACCTTGCGGAAGAAATCAAAAAATTGTCACCGGAAGACAGAAAAAATTTGTCACCGGAAGACAGAAAAAAAGCTATTGATGACCTTACCATAAACAGAATCAAACAAGACAGAGGAATAGACGATGCGACTTGGGATGGATATAGCGACAAAAAAAAGCAAAGACTCATCGAAAAATATCAATCAGACTTTAAAATAATGGTTGAAAACGGTTTTACCGAAAAAGATTTGGAAAACCTGTCTTTTACCGAAAAATTATCCAAAAAAATTGAAATAGATAATAAAGAAATTGATGATTTACAGAAAAAATT
>JBGUSD010000021.1:0-2906 GCA_045132355.1 Candidatus Gastranaerophilaceae bacterium | reverse complement strand
CTGCTTGTATCGCTCAAGCGTGCTCATTAAAAATTCGTCGCTAATTTTGTCAAGATTTTCAACTATATAAGAAACGTTAAAAGACGGATTAACATCCATAAATGTTGCTACATCACCGAGCTGAAAGTTCAAATCAATTAAGGCAACCTTTTCTTTAGTTACATTTGCAATTTCTAAGGCCAAATTTGTTGCAACTGAAGTTTTTCCAATACCACCTTTATTTGAAAAAACTGAAATAATTTTACAATTTTGCATTTTCTTACTACTATCATCTGCAAAAGACATTATTAATCTGTCCATTACTTCAGCAAACTCAGATTTTATCAAAGGTAATGGCAAAAATTCTTTCGCACCGGCTCTCATAGATCGGACTATCAAATCAACAGTCATATTATCAGACAACACAAGAACTTTTAACCTTGAATTGTAACTTGTAACATCAAAAATATCAGACAAATAATTTTCCGAATCAGAAACATCCGCAATTAATATTGCAGGCTCTGACAAATCTTTTAACGAACTAATATCAGAGATTTCACAGAACGTACAATCCTCATATTCATTAACGTACAAAGCCAAGAGCTTTTGAGTCTGTTTATCATTTGACAGTGAAAATACATTAACCATAAAACAATTCTATCACATTTTCGGGTTTGTATCAAGAAGATAAAAAGCCCTACACAAGTGCGATTTTGTTACCTGCTGGTCTCGCAGGTGGGTGAGCGCCTCGGCAAATCCGTTTCCCACTGGCGAATAAATCGGTGGGTATACTGCAATGCCCGACAGAGTCAACTCTCCCTTTTAATAAAATGTAGGAACAAAATTAACACCCGTATAGAGCAATAACATTATAACATACTTTTATACAAAATAGTGAATTATCATACAATAATTCACTATTTAAGTAGGTTGTTTGGTTATGTTAGGATAGGTAGTTATTAAAACTTCATTGCTAAAACTTCAAGCGCTCTTTTTTCAGCGGCTTCTGCACGAGCCATTGCATTATTTGCCGCTGTCGGATCAAGATCACCTGAAACCATGCAAGCAGAAGATGGAACGTATGTCCTAACCGGCTCTAAAATTTTTCCGTCATCATTCGGGGCTTGTGCAACAGAAACAGAAGAACTTGAGGAACTTGTCGGAGTATAAACCTGACCGTTTTGTCTCATATTAATCAAATTTGTCGGACTTGTATGAACAACCTGTTGGTATGGTTGAACTTGTTCCGGTTGTTGTGCTACCTGGTTTTGTGTACCTTCAAAAGGAACTTCTTTATTTTCAGGTCCTTCGTCATATCTTGAATGTTTTGGCTTACCAAAAATACCGTGAGAAATTTTTACAAAAATCTTTTCAGCTATTGGAGAGAAAATCATCATATATGCCAACAAGCCAATAGGGTATGCCAAGAAATTTGAACCTTTAAATTTCATTTTGCCAAGTATATTTTTAAATTTTTCACCGGCAGTTGCAGGGTTTTCTTTGATAAATGGTTTTACAACCTCACGACCGGTTGCAATAATTTTGCCTGCAAACTTAGCTATTTTTCCAAAGAAACCGATTTTTCCGGTTTGTCTAAGCGCTTTTAGAGCATCTACTGATGCCTTCCAAGCAGCTTTATCCGCAAATTTTGTAGCATTATGTATTTTCAAGGCTTCTCTATATGCTTTTAATTTATCAGGTGTCAAACCGATATTTTTAAGACCGCCAACAGAATTCATCAACTTAATACCTAAAGGCATAGTAACAATCCAGGAAATATTTCCTAAAAATTCTTCCATAAATGTCTTGAATTTATCGCCTTTTTCTGCGTTTTTAGTTTTAACTGCAGCTTTTGCCAATGACACAGCAGACATAAGCATGAAAAGTCCGCCGCCCCAAGTCAAACCATGAAGACCTCTGATTGCCGCTTTAGGTAATGCTTTGCCTAACGTAGATGAAGACTCTGAAACAGCTTTTAATTTATTTCCTATTTGTTCTGCAGTAACTGTTCTGCTTGTAAGTTTGCCTAATAATTTATCAAATACAGCAGATTGTTTGCCTGAATTTTCGCAAAAACTTTTAACTTGTTTTAGAATAGAATCTTTTGCCGCAGGTGCAGAATCCGCATATTTACCGATAGACTCCAATATACTGTCTGTCATTGGCTCTAATTTAGAGCCGACTTTGAATTTAAAATCAGCTAACGCACCGCCTTGCTCTACGTGTTTTTTAACAAGAGATGCAAATTCACCTACCAATTCTTCCTTTGTTCCGTGCAACATGCTTTTTACCATAGTATTTTCCGGAACAGAAGGCATTTTAGTCAATGCGGACAAAATTTTACTTTTACCAACAAGATTTTGCCATTTTGTTTTGGTAAAATTCCAAACACTGTGTGCAGGCTTCATATATTTTGAAGCAGAAATTTTATCGCCAAATCTTGCCAATCTGCCAATAAAACTCTTTTCGTATGCTCCGCCGTTAACACGTGCAAACACATCCATAGTCTTGTATAAACCAAGTGCCATCGGGACAGTAAGCACCGCAGATAATTTTCTATCCTCAGGGGTTTCATTTGGATCAGCAAACATCCCAGTCATAGGATTGCTTGACACTTGCTCCTGAACACCCTGCATATTAGGGGTCGTTCCGCCAAGTTGAGATTGGCCTAAAGCCTGCATCGGAACATTATATCTGACTACATTGTTACTAACCATACTACCTACGCTTTCTATAATATAATAAAAACTATTTTTTTGAAAAAATTGCCATATTTTAATGTTTTTTGAAGAAATTGTAAAGATATGTAACGAGTTTTATAATTTCTGAAATTATATACGTTGTATATACTTTATATAAATGTAAGAGATGAACGAGAGGCTTTAAAGATGGCAGTAGCTAATTTGAACAAAGTTGACGAAAAATTA
>JBGUSD010000020.1:0-11928 GCA_045132355.1 Candidatus Gastranaerophilaceae bacterium | reverse complement strand
AAGTTCTTCTGCCAATTTTTCATCAGCTGTATTTATCATGACTTCAAATTTTTTCATTTGTTCTTTATTACGTTCCACGTTACCCATTTATAACCCCCTATGCACTACTTTATGAGCATATAATAACATATAAGAAATCAGCATGCTACACTCTCCATATACACATATACCCCAAAACCCATACGATATGCAGATTTTTGTAATTTGTAACATTGCGTTAACTTTTTGTCAAAAATAGTTATGTTTATGGTTTATTAGTGGAAGGAAAAAATTTTATGCAAAATATGGTTAAAAATTATTCAACAAATCCTGCCCAAAAAGTTGGGAATTTGGTCTTTTTACAAAAAGTTGAGAGCCAATTAAAAAAGATTTTCAATGATGAATTAAATTCATCAAATTCTATATTTTTAAAAGTTTCTGATAAAGCTGTCCACAAGGCAGCTTTGTTTTTGTCCGGATGCAATGAACGACATTGCGCAATCGGTATAGCGGGCGAAACAGCAAGCGGCAAGTCAACAATTGCTTGTGATATAATCAGCACATTGGAAAAATTTGCAGCTGATTATAACGTACAAAACCTTATCACACGTATAAATACGGATGATTATTATTATGACAGATCAGATATGGTAAAGGCTGCGGGAAGTTTTGCTGAATTTGCAAAGCATTATGACTTGGATGTGCCGGAGGCACTGGAGCTTGAATTAATGAAAAAACATATCAATACCCTTCTTGACGGCAGAAACGTTATGCTTCCGGAATATGATATGTCAGGGACTGCAAAAAGAACAGATAATGTAAAACTTGCAACTCCGGCAAAGATAGTTATTTCAGAAGGTTTGTTTACATTAACACCAAAAATTGTAGATGCATTTGATTTCAAAGTCTACGTTCATGTTTCACACGAAGTTCAAAAAGAACGTTTTTACAGACGTGCCGCAGAAAGAGGTTTGGGTTCATCTTCAGACGAAGTATACGAAAACGCATCAAACAAAGCTAAAATTCATATTCACCCGACAAAAGAATGTGCAGATATTATACTTTCAGGCGAAGCTGACAGAGAAGCTTATAAAGCATTTGTAAATAAAGTTTTGAATCTGGTTAAAGAGCTTCATTTTGACAAAGCACTTGATGATATATTGATGTATATGTAATTTTATTGATACATCGCATCATGGAATTTTGTATAAACAGCTTGAGTATAGTCTCTTGCGTCTTGGTCTGTTCTGAACACACTATCCCAATGTCGTTCACATTCAGTCCACGCATCAGAATTTCCTAGCTGAACTGCATTCATCATAACCTGATGTATATTAATATTATTATTAATAGGCAAAATATCATTTATTTGCATAAATGCAGGGAGTTTGTTTTGCGGTTTTACAAAACCAAACAAGCATGAATTTATTTTTTGGAGTCTTTGTTCAAAACTTTGTCTGCCGCAATCATTGTCGTTAGAGACTTCAAGCCCCGGCGCATAGTTATAGGATTTTCTCAAATTTTGAGAATCCCACTTAACTGCTTTTATATCATACGGACTTTCAAAATACGACCCTGCAGTAAATCCCATTTGCCTGTAATCATCTCTTGTGTCACATTTTTCACCAACAAACGACAGATCGCATCTTCCGGTTTGTTCTCTTATTTTATTCAAAATATATGCCATCTGATGTTTATTTGGAACATTTCCAATTCCGCAATAACCGTCCATATCAATAATGTGTTTTGCGCTGTCAAAAAATATTCCGTCAAAACCAAGCTCTATTGCCCAAACACAGGCATCTATATATGCTTTTTCATGCCTGTCCCAAGAAAACTTTTCTCCCTTAATTCTTATTTGCCCATCAGAAATAGGCATTCTAAATACTGTTTTAAACCCCATAAGATGCGCCATGTCATTAAAAGCCCTCACCTGTTCATCATCACCCATTTTATGATCCAAACCTCGACAAGTAAGGTTTTTGCTTATTCCCTTGTGCAAATCCACATGATAAAGTGTTTCGTCATGAGATGTTCCGTCCCCGTAAAAAGACGGATACAACTGCGACAGGACTATACAATTTGGGGCATGGTTGCTTGACGGCGGTATCATAGTCATAAGTTTTGTTGTCTGAATAAGGCCGTCAGAAACTCTGCCTTTGTCATATTTTGCGATTAATCTTGGGTTAACTTCAATATAATTTGCGTATCTGCCCCAATTATCTCCTCTTATATTTGGAGATTGAATATTGTCCGGAATTCTTGATTGGTTTGTGAGTGTTATAACAGAATTTATGGTATCAGCAAAAGACCTTTTTAAAACTTCGTTCGGAGGGGCGCAAACCCATCTTTTAGAACCGCAATACCACGCATTGTCAGTAGTCCATTTGTCATAATTTGGCTCATTTTGCCCGCTAACAAGCCAATACATTTTCTTAATCGGCTGCATATCCCCATAATAGCCGCCAAAACTGATGCCTTGAGAGGCATATCCTTTAAAAAATACGGGATTTACTTTAGGGCAAATGGGTTGAACGTTCATATTCCATACAAACCCCGTAAAAATATTTTTTGCCAAATAAAAGCGAGGGTTATAAACCCTCGCTAATATCCGTATAATATCCAATTACTTAGAAATTCTGCCCGGAACTACAACTCCGCCTTTAAGATTCTTTTTGTAATATTCAACGTGCGGTTGAAGTACACTGTCAAGAACTTCAGGGAATGCAACTCCTTTAACTGTTTTTTCAACAATTTCCTGATAAACAGTTGCATAAGCTCTTAATTGAGTCAGAGCACCTGCAGCTTCAGGAGTTAAGCCCATGCCGCATGTTTCAACAGATTCATTGAAGAATGAACCCATACTTTCATAAGACATATCCAAAGCTCCGATGTAGCTTTCTGCGTTTTCAGAACACACACCGTTATCTTTTGGAGTAGTAAGCGCAAACGCAAATTTGTTTGCAGGGTTAAAATGTGCTTCTGCACTGTGGTGCATAGCATCAGGAACTTTTGCAACTTGTTTCAATGTATTTTTAACTGATTCATTTTGCATTTGAGCATGCCAGTATACTGTATTTTCAAAGATTGAACCCATATATTGGTGAACAGAAGTTGAAATTCCGTTCAAATTAGCATCAGCCCAGAAAATACCTTCTTTCAAAGCATCATTTACGGATAGGTCTGAAGTTAGAGAAAGTCTTGAAACTTCTTGCGCAGCTTCAAGCATCTTAACCATATCAGATTTTGCCATTCCTGCATATGCAAGAGTAAATAATGCATGATCATCAAATGCAGAGAATCTTCCGCCAACGTCATCATGGATGAACAAATCGCCCAACCAGCCTTTTTCGTTTGAAGTTCTTCTAAGTTCTGATTTTTCGGCATTTCCGTCAGTAACTGCAATAAAATGTTTGCTTGCCATTTCTTCGTAGTTTGAATAACCTTTTGCTTTATATTCATTTTCAAGCATTGTTTGAACTCTCAAGAAACCGTCTTTTGTTTCAAACGTAGAGCCTGATTTTGAAGCAATCAGATAGTTTGATTTTGTAACATCGCCAAGTCTGTACAAATATCTTTCCAAACTTGCAGAATCAACATCTGAATAGAATAAAATCTTGTCTTGATTTACGTTCAAGCCGTTGATTGATAACATATGTTCAACAGTATGTTTTGAACCGCCAATACCAAGTACACTAAGTTTTTCTGCACCTGTTGCAGATTTTAATAATGATGCCAATGAATATATTTCATCAACCCTTTTTAATTGTTCTTGCGGTAAATTTACCCAGTTTAAAAACTGTCCTTTTTTATTGGCACGTGAAGAAAATTCACTAACAAAAGCAGATATTTTTGAAGAATATTTATCAAAATCAATACCTGAGAATTTTGTTGATAAGCCAAGTTTCATAGTTGTGTTTTCTGTCATAACGACCTCCTTGAGAAATATTATACCTTAAAAGTAAAATTTTTGGCTAATTTATGCTAAAATTGAGTTATGAAAAAGATAATTATTTTCTGCACAATCATAATTTGCACGCTGCTCGCTCTTTGCCTTAGACCGGCAAAAACAACAGACGAAGTGATTTTCTGGACACTTCAGATGAACGATTTTGCACCGTATATGAATGGCGTAATAGAAGAATTTGAGGCACAAAACCCTGATATAAAAATAAAATGGATTGATGTTCCGTTTTCAGAGGGGGAAAAACGCACTCTTGCTTCTGTTTTGAGCGACAATCCTCCGGATTTAGTAAATTTAAATCCTGATTTTTCCGCAATTCTTGCCCAAAAAGGTGCTTTGCAGGAAATTGAACCAACACAAACGACGCAATATGTGCCCGAAATTATTGAAACTTTAAAATATAACGGAAAAATATACTCCCTTCCGTGGTATGCAACATCTGCAATAACAATATATAACAAGGATTTGATTGCAAAAGCAAATGTTCCTGTTCCAAAAACTTATGAACAAATCGGACAAATTGCGCAACAGATAAAAACAAAAACAAACTCTTACGTGTTTTTACCAAATATATCCGAAAATGACACTATGCTTAAAATTTTAAACAAGTATGGGATAAATTCAGCCGAAAATATTAACTCAAAAGAATCTGTCGAAATCTTTAACTTTTTCAAAGATATGTACATAAAAGGATTAATTCCAAAAGAATCAATAACCCAAACCCACAGGGAAGCACTTGAAAAATACATGTCCGAAAATATCATGCTGTTTCAGGCAGGTGCAAATTTCTTGAATATGATTAAAGAAAACGCACCATCAACATATGCTCACACGGATGTAGCCCCGCAAATAGTTGGTAAACTCGGCCAAAACGATTTTTCATTGATGAATTTTGTTATTCCTTTGAGGGCAAAACACAAGGAGGAAGCTCTCAAATTCGCCCTGTTTCTGACAAATAACAAAAATCAGCTTGAGCTTGCAAAACTTACCAACGTGCTTGCCGTAAATAAAGAAACCCTGCAGGATAATTTTTACACCAAATATGATAAAAATGACCTAATGGCAAAAGCTCGTGTTATAAGCGCAAAACAGTTAAACAAAGTTCAACCTGCACTAAAATCAGAGCGTAATCAAAAAGAGATAAATACCCTCATTAATTCTGCGGTTCAGGAAGTTTTATTAAACAAAAAAGAGACCTCATCTATATTAGACAAGGTCTCAGAAAATTGGAAAAGCCTTAACAGTAATAACACATCCCGCCAATAGGAACATTTACAAATGACGCACTGCTAAAAGGCATCATGCCATAGCACCCGTAGAACATTGGCTGAAACAATGACGCCATTAATGCCGTACCAAAAAGTGCCGGCGTTGCAGCCGACGGATTGTTATTTGTCAAAGCCGGTATTGCCGACGTAATTGCAGAACCCGTATAACTCATAGTTGTTCTGTCTATCAAATTACCAAGATAAGCATTACCAACACCGTACACGGCATTAGTTAAACCTTTGCCAATTGCTTCCTGTGTTGTCGCTCCATTATTTTTTGCATCAACACCATCCATTATACCGTTGGCAACAGCCAAACCTGCCTGCACCCCGGCAATAGTGTTTGATAAATTTGGATTGTACCAATAACCGAACATAATAAGTACCCCGTATTTTTCCCTTACTTATATAAACAATTCATGTTAAGCAGAAATTGCCATGGTTTTAACCAATTGTTAAGCTTTGTAACAAAACAGGATAAAACCCTAAAGTTACACACCACATGTGCCGAAAACATGAATGTAAGGAAAAGGGATTATGATGAACGTTACTCTAAACAACTTCAAAACAGGTATTGATACTTCAATATTAAAAGAAGTATCAGCCGAAATTCTGAAAAGAGCACAGGCAAAATCTGCTAACGTAAGCGGTAATGCAGGTGCTTTCAGAGCTGTTGATTTGGGTATCGATTTGTACAATGTTGACAGCAAAACAGCTCGTCAAGTAACAATGAACAATGCAGGTTTACAAGTACAACTTAACCAAACCGCATTGGATTCAATCAAGTTTTTAAACACACAAGCAGCACAAAACGTTCAAAAAAATGTTGAAGGCAAAATTGCATTCTCAGTTTACGAAAGCGCAGACGTTCAAAAAGCTCCTGAAATGCCAAAATTCAATTCTATCGTAAGCTTTGCAACAACAAAAGATAAACAAAATTCTAACCCGTTCTATCACGGTGAACTTTTAGCTAACAAGAAAGAAGACAAAAAAGAAGAAATTAATATTTTTGCTTAATAAAAATCTTCTTCATCGTTAGCATCAGACGTAAGTTTTAAAGATTCCTCAATTTTCTTAATTTTTTCATCTAAATTATCCTCATCATCTTTGTTGAGGGTAATCTTCTTTTTTTTAGCGTTAATAACATTTGCGACATTCATCATAGCAAGAGAATTCAGAGTAGCTCTCAAAACGGCACTTTGGTCCATATATTTGTTTTGTTGTTCTCCGTTTTCATCATCCTCACCCCTTTGCTGCGCAAAGTATTCTCCCCCTTGACCCATTTTGTCGTCTTGGGTTCGAGCTGCCGTGCCGGAGATGTCTCCGCTTTTGAAATTGAATGCCCCGCCGATTCCGTAGAAACCTGCAGATCTGTTATCAACCATAGCTTTTCCTTGTGTTTATCAAATTATAACAAACCTGATAGGATATTAAATCCCCTGAATAAATTATTTTGCCACTATGTAAACAAATATTTACATACTACAACCATAACAATTATACCACTTTTTCTTGAAACTTTCAAGAAAATATGGTATTATAATACATAGAGTAATAAGAAAGGCAATTTATGAGTTTTATGAAAAGATTAAGAGGGTTTACCTTATCAGAATTAATGATTGCAATAACTGTTTTGGGGATATTGTGTGCGACAGTATTACCGGCACTTTTAAAGAATAACCCAAACCAGAACAAGATGATGATGAAAAAAGCATACTATACACTCTCAAGTGTTGTGAGCGAATTGATTAACGATACATCAATATATCCCGGTCCAGGTTTTGCATGTCCGGACGATGGGGGGTCCGGTTATGTCGGTTTAGACTGCGGTGGTATGAGTAAACTTGCATATTATTTTTCAAAACATGTTAACGTTGAACCACGTATAACAGAATCATTAGATGATTTCAAAAGTGATACTAATTATATAGAAGATTGCGGTATGTCTAACGCATTATTAGGCAACTTGTTATGCCATAAATTAGAAACATCAGATGGCATAGTATGGAAATTTCGCACAGCAGGTTTCACTAAAGGAAACGAAAATTCGACATCGCATATATTGATTGACATCAATGGCGATAAAGGCCCAAATTGTTATCAGGGCAAAACTTCCGACGATTGTAACGATAAGACTTCAAGCTTTGATCAGTTTATAGTAAATATTTATGCCGATGGGGGGTTGACGCTCCCTTCAGATCAAACTTGGGCAAAAGAAGCAATTAGTGTAAATTCCGACTTGACAGGTAAATAAATTTTATAACATAAAATAAAAAACAGGTTAAGATAACTTAGCCTGTTTTTTTATGCTAAAATGGGTGTAATAAAGCAGCCGAATAATCGCGCAGAAATGTGAGGAAAGTCCGTGCATTCAAGGACAGGCCGCCGGAGAAACTCCGGACGACGTGAGTCGGTGGATTAGGACCACAGAAATGCCGAATTTTGGCAAGTGCGCCGTGTAAGCGTAAGCGAACCCAGCACGTCCGTGCGAGCAAAACCACGCTTTTGCGAGCCGCCAATAATTCGGGTCACAGCAAAGGGTGACATACTGCCAATGGAAAGTAATTTCACAGGCGATGGTGCAACGGTGAGTTAAGAGCTTCACCAGCAATATTGAGAAATATTGGCTAGGCAACCCCCGGTCGAATGCAAGATTGACTCGAAGGCTAAGGCTGTCCGCCATCTTCGGAAAAATCGCTAGAGTTTGCGGGTAACCGCATTCCCAGACAGATGATTATTTAGAAACAGAACACGGCTTATGAACTGCTTTATTTTTAAAATCAGGCAATGCCTGATTTTTTGTTCTGTTTACCTATTGCCAAAATATAGTGTTTGTAGTACAATTAATATGTATATTGACTTACAAACAGGAGGAAATAAATTTATGGAAACTTACGGAATTGAAAAGTTAGGTATAACTTCTCCATCTGCAGTTCACAGAAACTGGACACCTGCTCAGTTGACTGAAGCAGCATTAAAAAGAGGAGAAGGTACTTTATCAAAAACAGGCGCACTTGTTGTTACAACAGGTAAATATACAGGTCGTTCTCCTAAGGATAAATTCATCGTTGATACACCAACTATTCATGATGATATTGCTTGGGGAAAAGTAAATAGACCAATCTCAAGAGAAGCTTTCAACTCAATCAAATCTAAAATGGTTGATTATTTGAACGGTAAAGAAGTGTTTATCTTTGATGGTTATGCAGGCGCAGACAAAAAATACACTCAAAAATTCAGAGTTATTAACGAATTGGCATCACAAAATATGTTTATTCACCAATTGTTAATCAGACCAACAGCCGAAGAATTGGCAAATTATGGTGAAGCAGATTACACAATCATTTGTGCTCCTGGCTTCAAATGCAATCCTGAAGTTGACGGAACAAATTCTGAAGCTTGTATCGCAATTGACTATGAAGCACACACAATCATCATTGCAGGTTCTCAATATGCAGGTGAAATCAAAAAATCAGTTTTTGCAACTATGAACTACGTTATGACAAAGAAAAACGTTCTTCCAATGCATTGTTCAGCTAATATGGATCCTGAAACTCACGAAACAGCAGTTTTCTTTGGTCTTTCAGGAACAGGTAAAACAACTCTTTCAGCTGATCCAAACCGTAAATTGATTGGTGACGATGAACACGGCTGGTCACCTGACGGTGTATTCAACTTTGAAGGCGGATGCTATGCAAAATGTATCAACCTTTCTGAAGAAAATGAACCTGATATCTACAACGCTATCAAATTCGGTTCATTGGTTGAAAACGTTGTTATGGATCCGGAAACAAGAGAAATCGACTTCAACGATGGTTCACTCACAGAAAACACTCGTGTCGGTTATCCTGTAAACTACATCAACAATGCTGCTATCCCTTCAATGGGTGGTATTCCAAAAGTTGTAGTATTCTTGACAGCTGATGCATTCGGTGTTTTACCTCCAATTTCAAGATTGGATAAGAACGCTGCTATGTACCACTTTGTAACAGGTTTCACATCTAAACTTGCAGGTACTGAACGTGGTATTACAGAACCTGTACCTACATTCTCAACATTATTCGGTGAACCATTCATGCCAATGGATGCTTCAGTTTATGCCAAAATGTTGGGTGACAAATTGGATCAATACGGAACAAAAGTTTATCTTGTTAATACAGGATGGGCTGGCGGTTCTGCATCATCAGGTGCAAAACGTATGAAACTTTCTTACACAAGAGCTATGGTAACAGCTGCATTGAACGGTTCATTTGATAATGTTGAATTCAAACACCACGATGTATTCAATGTAGATTATCCTACATCTTGTCCGAACGTTCCTGACGAAATGCTTGATGCACGCGGAATGTGGGCAGACAAAGACGCTTATGACGAAGCTGCTAACAAGTTGGCACAAATGTTTGCTGATAACTTCTCAAGCAAATATCCAAATATGCCTTCAGAAATTGTTAATGCAGGCCCAAAGTCATTGAGCGCAGCTAGATAAGTTTTGGTTGCGTAAAATATAACAAAAAAGCTCTCAAAATATTTTGAGGGCTTTTTATATTTTTTTGAATTCTATCTCATATCCCAAAATATTGCAAATTTCCAGCATCTCATTAAATTTAAGACTTCCTTTTATCAGTTTTGAAGATAATGACTGTTGGTAAACTTTTTTATTTTCAGAAGACAACATTTCTGCAAGTTTACTGATAGAAACATTTTCCTTCATCAGTAACAATTTTACTATTTCTCTTGCATTACTTACCTTCATTCTTCCATTATAAAATTAACTAACACCAATTTACCATTCTTAACTATAAAAATCTTGACAATATTTTAATTTAACAATATTCTCATTGTAATTACATCGTATTTATTGTATATAATGTAAAGAAAGGTAAATCAAATGATAAACATTGTTAAACAAAATGGATTTACACTTGCAGAAGTGCTTATTTCTGTTGCAATAATCGGAGTTGTAGCAGCAATGACTATACCAACGCTGATACATAAATATCAAGCAAGAGTACTTGAGGTTCAATTCAAAAAATCAATTTCTTTAATTAATCAAGTTGTTCAAAGAGCTAAATACGAATTGGAAATAGATAATTTTTCTAAATTTTGCCAAAACGAAGCACATGATATACAATGTTACGATGCAATTTCTTCAGCTCTTCATAAAACATCCGGAAAAACAACAGATCCTTTATTTAAAACCAATTTTCGAAGAAGTTTTAGTAATTTTAAAACATATAATGGAAATGAAGTTAAAAACATGTCCGCATGTCAATATTCACTAGTTTATACAAATGAACTAACTAACGGTATTTACCTTGGCGCTTTTATCGGATGCGGAAGAATGATGACTTTTGGCGTAGACACAAACGGTTCTGCAAAACCTAACAGGTTTGGTCATGATATTTTTGTATTTTCATTAAATAAGAAGGATGACACTATAATATCACACTATGGAGAAACTCCAAACACGAAAAGTGATGAACAAGCCGAAGAGTACTATGAAACTCTTTCTAATAACCCTAATAAAGAATATTACAGAGCAACGTATGGAGCTCCATGTAATATAACTACAAAACGTTCAGGAAACGGTTTATCATGCGCATACTATGCCTTGAAAAATAAGTGTCCATATGAAGATAATAAAACGTATTGGGAATGCTTGCCAAAATAATAAATAATAATGAAATTATATAATATATTTACATGAAAATTGTAACAATTACTGTAACAATAGGCTTTTCAAACACTTTTGTGCTATAATATAGCTATATATAGGGGAATAAGGAGAAGAATTTTGGCTCAACAAAATATGTTTGAAGACGGAAAAATCGTTCCGGTTAATATAAGAGAAGAAATGAAACGCTCATACATTGATTATGCAATGAGTGTTATCGTTGGACGTGCGCTTCCTGATGTCAGAGATGGCCTAAAGCCTGTCCATAGACGTATCCTATACGCAATGAATGAACTTGGAATGACACCTGACAAACCGTTTAAGAAATGTGCTCGTATTGTCGGTGAAGTTCTTGGTAAATATCACCCGCACGGTGATAGTTCTGTATATGAAGCTTTGGTCCGTCTTGCACAAGACTTCAACACAAGATATTTGGTAGTTGACGGACACGGTAACTTCGGTTCTGTTGACGGTGACGGTGCGGCAGCCATGAGGTATACAGAAGCTCGTATGCACAAAATTACCCAATCAATGCTTGCAGATATTGATTGCGAAACTGTTGAATTTGAGCCAAACTTTGACGGTTCTTTGCAAGAGCCTGCAGTATTACCGGTAAGACTTCCGATGTTGTTATTAAACGGTTGTTCAGGTATTGCGGTTGGTATGGCAACAAACGTTCCGCCTCACAACCTTTGTGAAATCGTTGACGGTACTATCACATTAATCGATAATCCGAATATTACGGTTGACGGTTTGATGGAACACATTAAGGGGCCTGACTTCCCGACAGCCGCTACCATTGTTGGTTTGAACGATATTAAACAGGCTTATGAAACAGGCCGCGGTTCTATAAAAATGTCTGCTGTTGCAGGTTTTGAGGAAATATCAGGCGGTGCAGGCCGTCAATCAAGAACGGCTATAGTTATAACAGAAATTCCTTATCAGGTTAACAAATCTATGTTAATCGAAAAGATTGCAGAACTTGTTAAAGATCAAAGAATTAACGGTATTTCAGACATTCGTGATGAATCTGACCGTGAAGG
>JBGUSD010000019.1:0-1915 GCA_045132355.1 Candidatus Gastranaerophilaceae bacterium | reverse complement strand
ATTTGGGAGAATCATATAAAACTTTCCGCCCTTTACAACAGATACCACATCATCACATCTTACAGACTGCTTTATCGCTCTTGACAGTTTATCTGCAGAGAACCTTGTCTTGCAGGAATCATCTATTGATAAGATAACAAACATGCCGTTTTGCACTCTCGGCTCTTTTACAAAATCTTCCATCAAATCTTTGCTGTACTTGTATTTGTAAAAGCCTGTTTCGGGGTCAACAACATCTAACTGTTTCAAAAAAGACATATCTCTCATTGCCTTAATTTTTACCGAATGAGATTTGAAACAATTCACTGTTCTTATAAGCATTTCATAAGCAGGAGACTCCGTTGAAAAATAATCAGCAACGCCTAAATCATATGCCTTTAATATAAAATCCTGATGATAATCTTCAACTAACAATATAATCTCATAATCTTTTGATTTTATACTGCTTATAAAGTTTAAAGTATCCATGTCTTCTTTTCCGGCATGCAAAATCACAATGGACACACTTGAATTTTTCAGTATCTTTTTTGCCAAATCATAATTGCAGACGCCTATACTATCACTTTCTCTCAGCAAAACCAACTTGGAAAGGACGTTTTCTGTTACTTCTTCACTATCCGTTATCAATAAAATATTGTCGTCTATCATTTATACCTGCAAGTGTTTCTTGATACATATATAGCTGCCGCCAGCACCAAACAGTATACCCATAGCGAACATCACTATTATGACCACATTCTGTGCATATTGGGGAACTGGAATCATAAAAAATTGATGCATATGAACCAATCCGTTCTGCACTATATTCAAAGGGAATAAAGCTATTATAGAGCCTAAGAAGCCATAAAATGCACCCTGTATAAGCAAAGGAAATCGAATAAACCAGTTACTTACACCCATAAGCCGCATAATTTCAATTTCATCTTTTCTCGACTGTATTACAAGCTGAATAGTATTGTTAATTATGGTTATCGTCAATATCGCCATAATTATAATTACAATAACCGTAATAGAGTTTACTACTTTGTTTAGAGTTTCAATCTTTTGAACCAAATCCTGAGCATAGCTCATATCCTCTACTATCGAAAGACTTTTTACATCATTAAAAACTTTATCAATATTTTCCGGCTTATCAACTTTCACATGCAATGCATCAGGCAATGGATTATCCATATCAGGCAAATCCATCTCTCTTTTTACGTTCACCCACGATACATCTCTTGAGATAACCTTTACACCTTCGACATGCTCAAATTCTTTTATACGTTTTTTCGCAACGTTTGTATCTGTACCGTGTTTCAGATATACAGATATCTCCAACACACTACCAAGTTCATGGGCAAAAGTTGATACAGAAAGTGCTGTTCTAAAAAACGCACCAAATATTGTTAAAATCGCAGCCATTGTAGTAATAATAACTAAATTTACAATACCTGTTCTTCTTATATCATTAAATGTTTCCATAGATATGCGGTATAAAATTCTTAGTTCACACCACCAATCCTTCGGAATATGCTTTTTGACTTTCTTTTTTATCTGACTTGTTTGACTACTCATATGTACCTGCTTGAATATCCCTTACTACTTCACCGGCATCAAGTGTTATAACTCTTTTTCTGAAATAATCCACCATGGCATTATCATGCGTAGATACGATAACCGTGATTCCTCTTTGGTTAATCTGATCCAAAATTTGCATTATTTCCATAGAGTTTTTTGGGTCAAGGTTACCGGTAGGTTCGTCTGCAATTAACAGAGGTGGGCCGTTAACAATAGCTCTGGCAATTCCGACCCTTTGTTGTTCACCACCTGAAAGCTCAGATGGTTTTGCGTGCTTTTTCTCATACAGCCCAACGATTTTTAATGCACCTGAAACTCTTGCATTAATTTCTTTTGAACTAATGCCGAGGGTTCT
>JBGUSD010000018.1:0-5620 GCA_045132355.1 Candidatus Gastranaerophilaceae bacterium | reverse complement strand
TTGTATATACTTTATATAAATGTAAGAGATGAACGAGAGGCTTTAAAGATGGCAGTAGCTAATTTGAACAAAGTTGACGAAAAATTAAAAGAGATGTACAGCGAACAGGTAACAACAAATACAACTCAAAACTACGTTGACAGATCTGACTTACTGTTTGAGCAAATGAACTTCATCGCTTTTAATAACAAGCAAGCATTACACTTGATATAAATTTTACTAACTCCAATTATTTTTCCCCTACAAATTTTTATCCGATTAGCAATAATCGGATTTTTTTTGTACAATCGATATATGAAACTATGCGTATTTCAAGGCACCTTCAATCCGATACATAACGCCCATCTGGATATGGCAAAATTTGTGTTGAACAAATACGATTTTGATAAAATTATATTTATTCCGGCATTCAAGCCTCCCCACAAGGATTATGATGAAAGATTATCACGACACCGGCTCAATATGGTCAAGCTCGCAGTTGCAGATAACGATAGATTTGAAGTATCTGACATAGAATACAAATCAGACAGGACCTCATACACTTACCTCACAATAAAAGAACTTTACACAAAATACAAAATAGATGATAAAATATATTTTATAATAGGAACAGATGCATTCGAAAAATTTGACACATGGTATGAGGCTGAAAAGTTAAAGAAACTCATTAAATTCATCGTATTCAACCGCACAAATAAGCAAGTCACCTTTAACAATGGCTGTGATTACGAAATTACAACAATGAATTTTGAAGATATATCGTCAACAGAAATCAGAAAAAACGTTAAAAACAATAAACCCATAACGAACTTAGTTCCACACAGAGTAGAGGAATACATAAATGCAAACGGAATATACAAAGATTAGCGAAGAAGAAATATTGAATTGGATGAAAGACCATCTTTCAGAAGAACGATACAGACATTGTCTTGGAACTGCAAAATGCGCAAAAGATTTGGCTATAAAATATGGCCAAGATCCTGAAAAAGCATATATTGCGGGATTGTTACATGACTGCGCAAAATGTTTTAAGACAGAGGAATTGTTGGATATTATAAACAAAAATTTAAATGTTGATCCGAATGAAATGATGAACTACAAAACGCTGCATGCACCAGTCAGTGCATATTGTGCCAGAAAAGATTTTGGGATTTGTGATGAAGAAATACTATCTGCAATCCGTTGGCATACACTCGGCAAAATCAATATGACAACTTTTGAAAAAATAATTTTTCTTGCAGACAAAATAGAACCTGAAACAAGAGACAGTGAATATATAGAAAAAATCCAAGAAATTTTAAAAGAGGACTATGGATTAGACAAAGCGCTTCTTAAATGTTACAAAGAAACAATAAAAAGTCTCGTGAAAAGGAATTTAAAAATATGCCCTTTAACCATTGATATATACAATAATTTACTTGATATAACAAATGGTAAAGAATGTTAATACCTTAGGCTTTTTCTGCTATATTTATGATAAAATATTTTCAGGAAAAGAGGAAGATATGAAACTTTTAGAGATTAAAAACAATCTGGCAAAAATTGTATATAACGCGGAAGAACCTATTGCATTGGCAAGATTTATCGCATTGCAAGACAGTGTCCGTTCATACGTTGCACAAATAGTAAACCTTAAGGCTGATGTAAAAGCCAATTATGCAATAGCAAAATTAATATTCACCGTTTCCGAAGATGGCATAATTGACAACTATGACGGTACAATTCCTTCTCTAAATTCACAACTTTCATATCTTAATGCAAAAGACATTATTGATCTTATTCCTATTGAAAAGCCAATCGCATTGGGCTATCTGGCGCAACAAGATACAATATTGAAAGTTGATCAGACAGTATTTGAAAAAAATCTCGTAATCTGTGCTGAAAAATTTGATAACATAAACGTTATAATAAGAAACTTAACATCACAACTCAACGAAATCGAGGAAAAAATTGTTGTAATTGATACCGATCACACTTTTAGTGAATTCGAGGCAGTACAGTTCAAAAGGGATTTTAAATTACCTCTGAACGCCGAATTTATTGATTTTATACTTGACAATGAATTGGAAGAGGTCGAAGCTGCAAGCAAAGCAGTTATTCTTGATATTTTTGCAGAAGTAAAGGATTATATAAACACATTACCTGAAAAATTTATTCCGTTTGAAACATTTTATAGTGTTGTAGCAGCACAATATAAAACAACAGAGATTCCGGAACTTGCATTACTTAAAAACAAGTTACTTAAATATCAAAGCCACTTTGCTCAAGAGAAAGAAGACATTGACAGTTTGAAAGATGCAATTTTGAAAAACAAGATTACATACATAGACATTGACGATGACTCTGACGAATTACAAAACGAACTGATTAGTTACGTCCACAACATTCTGGATAAAACAGACAAATACGTGTATATGTTCGTAAAATTGTCAAACAGAAACTCAAACAAGCATCTGTTGAAACAGGTTTTGGATAACAATCATATATTCACAACAATAATCTGCAGTCATACATACAAATATCTTGCAGAACTAAAACAAAAAGCAGAAGATATTATCTTCTTTGCACCCCCAACACTTCAGCATGATTTTGCAGCATATAATTCATTCCTGAACAAGCTTAATCCAAACGAATTTATAATATACGGAGCCCTAACACAGAATATTCCTTTCATTGTTGAATTGTCAGAATTGACAGATCAAGAAACTGCCCACATAGAAGAACCAACCGAAACTATTGAGGAAGAAACGGAAGAAGTTCCAACAGAAACCGAACAGCCACCTGAAGTTGAAGATACCGATTCAGAGCAGCCGGAGGAAGTTCTAAATCCTTTTGGGCAACAGGAAGTATACTCTCCTGAGCCTGAGGCTACTGAGTCTGAAACCGAGATAATAACAGAACCGGAAACTGAATTGCTAACAGAACCGGAAGCTGAAATATTTGAAGGAGTTTCCTTTGACGAATCTGAATTTAATGAGACTCAAACAAATGACGATGTATTAGATTTTTCTGAGGGTTTTGCTACTGAACAAAGTGCTATTGAACCTGAACCGTTATCACATGATGAACTTGTAGAACAAGTTGCAAAAGATGTTGATGAGGTATTTTACAATAAAACGGAGGAAATTCCTTCAATAGACGAAGTTACTGCAGAATCAAACGATGTACTGACAGAAGGCGATTTGGATTATATTGATGAATTGCCGCAAATGACAGATACCGAGATTGTTGAAGATACCGTTGGAACGGAGCAGACAGAAGTTGATGCAAATGTGGAAGAAGATCTCAATGTAGAGGATTTTGTTTCACCTGAACCTGTTTTTGAAGATATTCCGCAAGAAGAAGAAATAGTAGAAAGCCCGGAAGAATTGCCGGTATTTCCGACAGAAGATGACAATACAGGTAAAAATATACCAATATTTGAACAAGGAGACATGGTTTCACACCCAAAATACGGCAAAGGCGTAATTGAAAAATTAATCAAATACGGGAACAAGACACTTTGTTCAATCTCATTTGAAAACGTTGGAAGAAGACTTTTAGATCCAGCGATGTCTGAATTGGAAAAAATTTAAACTCTGAGAGTTTTTGCGCCTTTTAAATAAACATATTGAGGAGTAAATCCGGGCTCACAGTTTACCACCACAAGAATTCTAAGGCACATTTTTAATGCGCCTGCAACCGGAATTTCATTAAAACAAAGCATTGCAACATCATTCCAGCCCAACTCTGTTCTTGCAAAAGTAGCCGGAAAAGCCACATCAATATCGTTTGTTACGGTAAATATAACATGCGAAATATCATGTTTTGAGATACCATTTTGCTTCAACAATTCATCTAACAGAAAAAGAGTAGCAGACTTTAAATCTTCTTTTGTATTACTATCGACAGTAATAGCACCCCTTATACCTTTTGTAATCATTATTTCCTCAATCCGTTATACCAATCTCTTGCAAGCATTTCACCTTTACCTTCAGGTTTTACTTTAATAAGCAAAAGACAGTCCTTACCACACCCGACCTGAATACCTTCTTTTGTAACCTTTACAAATTCTCCGCAATTTCCACACTCTTTAACCACTTTAGTTTCCAAGACTTTTATAATTTTACCGTCATGGACAAAATATGCTGATGGAGAATTATAAATGCCACGAACAAGATTATGCAAAGAAGTTGCAGTATTTTCCCAGTGAATTTCCGTTTCTTCTTTTGTCAACTTACTTGCCATACAAACCCCGTCTTCACATTGCGGAACAGGTACCAAATTTCCATCATATAAATCGACGAGTGTTTTTTCCAAAAGTTCAGGGGAATCGTTACTGATTTTCTCAAACAACTGCATGCAATTCATATCCTCTGGAATCTGGATAGTTTCTTTCATACAGACATCACCGCAATCAAGTCCAAGTTCCGTAATCATTGTACAAATTCCGGTTTCTTTATCTCCGTTAATAATTGCCCTCTGAATCGGGTTTGCCCCTCTATATTTTGGTAACAGTGACGCATGCAAATTTATAGTCTCAAACTTGGGAATATCCAATACCTCCTGTGACAATATTTGCCCAAATGCAAATGTTACAAAAAAGTCCGGAGAAAATCCTTTTAATGCCTCAATAGTCTCAGGTTCTTTTCGAATGGATTTTGGCTGAAACACCGGCAGATTATGAGATAATGCAAATTCTTTTATCGGGGACATAGACATCTTATGTCCTCGGCCAGCCGGTTTGTCAGGTTGTGTAACAACCGCAACAACATCAATCTTTTCAGAATTATACAAATATTCTAAAGATTTTAAAGCTATTTTTGGTGTTCCGAAAAATATAACCCTAATCACTTAAAGCCTTCTCCAATTCAGGTTCTTCTATAAGTTTGTCCGGCTCAATTTCAGGCAAATTGTACTTTTTCAAAACATTATCTGTTTCAAATCTGTTTATACAATGGTCAATAAACAAAATACCGTCAAGATGATCAAACTCATGTTGGATAGCTCTTGCCAAAAGGCAACCATCAGTTGCTTCCAATACAAAAGGTCTGCCATGGGTATCTAAAGCTTTTACCATAACATTTTTATACCTTCTTACATCCGTATAAGCCTCAGGAAAACTCAAACAGCCTTCATTACTAATAACTGCGCCAGACTTTTTGATAATTTTTGGATTAATAAATGCCATTGGTTTTAATGGCTCATCACCTGTTGAAACATCAATAACAAAGACTCTATAATTCACACCAATCTGTGGAGCAGCAAGTCCCACTCCATTATTTGCATACATAGTATCAAACAAATCACTTACCAAATCAGTAATTTTTTTTGAGACTTTATGAACTTCCTTTGAAGGTTCTCTTAAGGTCTTCTCTCCATATCTTAAAATCTTTTTTACAGCCATAATTTACCTCTTTATCAAATTATACAATAATATGGCGAGTTTTGCAATTTTTAACGGATATTCAAAAACTTGTGAACCTGTGGAATTAATCTAACTTTACTATATTTACACAAGAATTTGTCCAATATTTTTTGTGCAAAAACGACATCCACGTTTATTTTATCGTGCATTTCTGGCTGCAAAATCAACTCTATACCGTACTTAGAGGCTAATCTGCAACATTCTGCAATTTCG
>JBGUSD010000017.1:0-3521 GCA_045132355.1 Candidatus Gastranaerophilaceae bacterium | reverse complement strand
AAACACTATTGCCGGCGGTGTAAATGGGGGTTTATTCAAAAATCTGTACCAATCATTCATACAAGGATTATTGCAGGAAGAAAAATTTTTATCATTGGCCTGCTGTATTGTTCTTTTGGGCAAAAAAAAGCTATGTACTGAGGTGCATAGCTGTTGATTAGGGATATGTGTATTTTAGTCTCTAAGGAGTATGGTTTTATATTAGCAAATGTTTTTTAAAAAGAAATCATTCATTCTATTGATGTTTTAAATTTTTGGTATTAAAATAAAACTATTCTCATAGCGGTATCGTCTAGGGGTTAGGATAGCAGATTCTCATTCTGTTGACACGGGTTCGAATCCCGTTGCCGCCGAATAAAATAGCCTTGGCATCAGCCACAGGCTATTTTATTTTACATGCAATATTGCAATATTGAGAACCCGTACAAGGCGTAAGCCTTGTCAATATGGTTCGAGCGCAAGCGAGCCGAGTGCGGAGCATTGAGCCTTATTGATGGGCTGTCCGCAGGACATATAAGGCTCAAGCGAAGTCACGTTTATGGCGAGCGCTGTAAGACAATCCCGTTGCCGCCGAATAAAATAGCCTTGGCATCAGCCATAGGCTATTTTATTTTGCATGCAATATTGCTTGTAGGTTGGGGTAGAAACCCCAACCTACTACCAAATTTATATCAATCAAAAAGTTTCTCAACAATACTAGCAGAATTTTCATTATCAATATAATCTTGAAAATTATTGTCGCTATCTAACAACGTTTTCTGTATCTTAGGATACTGTTTTAATACAAGGTTAAAATTAAAATCAGTTTGTTTAAATGGGTTAATACTATGCAAAGAAACCTTTTGAGAATCCGGTATAACAAAATATCTCGCCCTTTTGTCAACAATCAATCTTTTATTAATATTACGCAGCATAGACATTGTCCAAACCCACGTATCATCATCATTTGCTAAAATATTCGAAAATGTTTTCTCATCAAAAAACTCGTCATCAAATGAATGCGGAGGATATAACACCATAGATGAACCTACCTGCAAAAAATTTAATCCATATATTGGTTTATTTCCGTAATATAATTGAATAATTCCATGCTTATTCACCACAAAACTTGTGCCAAAATATACCATCGGTATCCACTTATCTCTCGGTAGTAATTTCCCGTTTATAACGGGCATGTAATATACTTTGAAGGATAATATGTCTTTCTTGTATTTTAGGTGGTTCTTATATAAAATTTCTAAGTTTTTTGGGCCATAAATACTGTCATCATCAGCAGTAACAATTACAGCATCGGGATAGTTGATTAATGCAGGTATAAGTTTTTTATATGATTTTATATTTTTGTACCATTCAATATGAAAATTATCATATTTCTTCAAATCCGTTATCTGCTTAGGCAAATCTTTTTCTCTGTTAGGAAATTCTTCATAAGACAACCATAAAATCACTTTTTCCGGCTTGATAGATTGATGCAGCAAACTTTCAATAGCGATGTGCGCCTTTTCAATCCTCGGAGGGTATGAGGTTAAAGAAACAATCAAATTCGGAACTACTCCGTTAACAGTTTTTATAGACATTACACTGTAAAGGTAATATCCAATGGCCAAAATAACACCCAAAAACAAAAATATAAATAATTTACATTTACAAATTTTCAAATTTAATGTGTCCAGTATCCTTTACTCAACTATATCTTGTACAAAAAGTTATTTTGTCAATTTTTGACAGATGATAATTACTTTTTAAAAAGACTATGTATTTATAATATTATAAAAATTTCAATTTTCATACTTTTCAAGGAACTAAAATATTCACCAAAATATGAAGTCTTGTCAATTCAAAACAGATATAAAACATACTGTGTTGTTTGGGTTTCTACCCGACAATATGCTAATATATAAAAATCTTCAAAATAACAAAAGTTAATTTTCATGCTAAAATATTACTATGTTCGAAAGTCTAAGTGAAAAATTACAGGATATAATCAGCCGCACTGGCAAAACCGAGCTTACTCAAGACAATATGCAAGACGCCTTGCGTGAAATCAGGCGCGCTTTGTTAGATGCTGACGTTAACCTTCGTGTCGTAAAAGCTTTTATTTCTGCTATCAAAGACAAAGCCGAAGGTGAAAAGGTTTTAGAGGGTGTAAACCCGTCTCAACAGCTTATCAAAATTGTTAATGATGAATTAATAAACATCTTGGGTAAAGAGCAAAAACCACTTGATTTATCCGGACACCCAACCTTAATTATGATGCTCGGACTTCAAGGTTCCGGTAAAACAACATCAAGTGCAAAACTTGCCGTAAAGTTGAAAAAAGAGGGTAAAAATCCGTTGTTGGTAGCATGTGACGTTTATCGTCCTGCCGCAATTTCACAGTTAAAAACTCTCGGACAAGAAATCGGGGTGGAAGTTTTTTCTGTTGACGGTTCACAAGATGTCAAAAATATTGTTCAAAGCGCCATTGATTATTCAAAAGAAAACGGTTTTAATGTGTTGATACTTGATACGGCAGGTCGTTTGCAGATAGATACCGATATGATGGCGGAGTTATTGATTATAGACAGGGTTTTTGCACCTAATGAAAAACTCCTTGTAATTGATGCTATGACAGGTCAAGAAGCCGTTAATGTTGCAGAAAATTTTGATGCACAAATCGGTTTGACAGGTCTTGTGTTGACAAAACTAGATGGTGACAGCCGCGGCGGATCTGCGCTGAGTGTTGTTTATTGCACCGGAAAGCCTATTAAATTGACAGGTACAGGTGAAAAACTCAATGCCTTAGAAGATTTTTATCCTGAACGTATGGCAACACGTATCTTGGGTATGGGTGATATTGTATCACTTGTTGAACGTGCTCAGGAGGTTTTTGATGAAAAATCAGCCAAAGAGCTTGAAGAAAAAATGGCAAAGGCTGAATTCACCTTTAACGACTTTTTGAAAATGCAAAGTCAAATGAAGATGATGGGTTCTATGGATCAGATTTTGGGCATGATTCCGGGAATGAAAATGAGTCAATCTGACAGAGAAATGATTTCTCACAAAGGTGAACAGGAATTTAAAAAAATAGAAGTTTTTATCCAAAGTATGACACCTGAAGAACGTAATCATCCTGAATTATTGAACACAAGCAGAAAAAAGAGAATTTCTCAGGGCTGCGGAATAGATATGCACAATATTAACCTTTACATCAAACAATTTGAACAAATGAGAATGATGATGAAGGGTATGAATGATATGAAAAAGATGATGGGCGGCTTTGGCGGAAAACTTGGCAAACACGGTCTTAATAAAGCTATGTCTATGATGAGAAGGTTTAGATAATAAAATCAATCATATGGTTGATTGGTGTAGAAAAACATGTTTGTTTTGGTAGAAAACTCATGAGTTTTCTACATTTTTGTTTTTTGTTTTAATTTTTCTACAATTTTGATATTTTTTTACAAAAATTTTCTACTGTTTTTTCTACTGTTATTATTATTTATTTTCTTTTTATTAATCGTGTTTTTTGATTTTTTTGA
>JBGUSD010000016.1:0-3972 GCA_045132355.1 Candidatus Gastranaerophilaceae bacterium | reverse complement strand
TTTGCACAATTCATCGATATCACAAGGAACTTTTGAGTTGTATTTTTCAACTAATTCTTTTGATAATTGGATGATTTGTTTTGCTTTGTTTGTGTAAAATCCCACGGGATAGATTGCCTTTTCTAATTTTTTGGGGTCTAACTCGGCAAATCCTTCAGGTGTTTTTGCAAGTTCAAGCATCCTGAGCGTTGCAGGATATGTTGTCCTGTCATTTGTTCTGAGGCTAAGAATGCAGGCAATCAAAACAATAAACGGATCTTTGAAGCTGTCCATTAGTTTTACAAAATCGCTTTGAGGTTGCTTTGCATCTTTTAATGCTTTTATAATTTTACCTATATCAACGTTTTTTTGCATTTCGCAAAAGCCTTTCAACATCAATTATTGTTTTGAGTTTTAGTGCATATATATTATCTTTGTCAAACCTGAGGAGTTTTACGGCATCTTTTTCTGTTGTAATTATGTTGCCTGGAATATCTACAAGGTCGATTGGAGAATACTGATGATGATCCTCAAGGGCAATAGTGTTTATTACATTGTAATTGCCAAGAAAATCAAAAAACTGTTGTGGTTGTCCAATAGCACACATAGCCGTTACAGTTGCACCTTCTTCTAAGATTTCCCCTGTTTTAATGTTATAAACATAATCAGGTTCGGTGCAGCATAAGTGTGTATCTATGTTTAGTCTGTCATGCATTATTTGTGCAAATTCTATTGCTGCTGTATGGTCAATATTTTTGCTTACTATAACAAGTTTGTCTATCCTGTCAAGCGCTTCGGCACCTTCTCTGAGCGGCCCTGCAGGTAATAATTTTTCATTACCCAAACCCATTTGGCTGTCCATAAGAACAATGTCTAAGTCTCTGTGAAGTTTTCTGTGCTGAAATCCGTCGTCAAGAATTATTATCTCAGCTCCATAGTTATCTATTGCGTATTTTGCGGCTCTATATCTGTTTTTACAGGTTAATACACATGCCCCGCTTGCTTTTTGTGCAAGCCAAAACGGTTCATCGCCTGCCATTTTTGCAGTATAATATACATTTTCTCCGTCTGAAATTACGTTTACGTTTTTGTTGTTTAGTTTTCCGCCATATCCTCTTGAAATTATTGCAATTTTTGTACCTTTTTTTATGAGGTGTCGTGCGATTTCCAATACTACCGGAGTTTTGCCAACACCTCCCGTTGTCATATTGCCGACAGAGATTACAAAGGCATCAACTCTTTTTGGCTTAATTATGTTTCTGTCGTACAGCCAATTTTTTAGCCCGCTGCCTATTCCGTAAACATATGAGCAGTACTCCAACAGTGTTGGCAATATCCCTTTTGTATCTTTACTGTAATGTAGTTTTGTAATTTCAGTTTTTATATTCATACTAGAACATTAATCTAAATAACAGGAATCGTTTATTCAATTTTTCAGAGAATTTACGCAAATTCTTTGTTGTTACTTGAGTATCGTCAATTATTGATTGAATTTCGGTTTTATTTTCAGGTGTAACTCTGTTAAGTGCAGATAATGTTGTTGATATATCTGTCATAGCTTTTGTTACGGCCTTGATGGTTCTTGTTAAATCTTTCTTGACGTTATCATCTTTTGTCATTGAATTTATGTAAGTGCTTATTTCACTAACGTTATGCATAGTAACCCTCAGGTCTTCGGCTATCGCTTCCGCATTGCCGTTGTCCATTATCTTGTTCAGGTTCTTTGATAGCAATTCAAGTGAATCTGTTGCGGAGTATAGTTTTTCTTGGAACTGTTTGTCGCCGATTACCTTGTTCAAATTGTGTGATAATTTTGAAAAATCGTTGCTTGTTCTATCTAAAAGGCGCATTAATTCTTTCAAGTCGCCTTGAGATGCATCAAGCAGCTGGTCGAATTTTGACATTGTTTCGGTTGATTGTGCGGTTAGTTCATTTATGTTCGCAACTGATCTTTGGAGTTCAACAATTACCTCATCAGATAATAATTCGTTTATCTTTCTGTTTGTTTCTGTTAAGGATTCAGCGGCTTTGTATTGCCATTCCATAAAGTCTGCAATTCTCATAGGTTCAACTACCGTATATGGAGAATCTTGGTTTGGATAAGGTAATATTGTGTCGTCCAAAGTCGAAATTCTCAACTTTTTGTCGCCGTTTAGTGTGACAGGTTTGCCTTTCATAAATTCAGGCAGCACAAGACCCGGCAGGTTCACAATGTAATCAATTTTGTATGCAGAGTTTGTTGTTATATTTTCTCTTACATTATATGGAACCGCATCTTTTGTAATAACTTCAATATTCTTAACGACACCAACATCATAGTATTTGTCGTCAAGTTTCATTTCTACTTTATCGTCCTTGTACAAAATATCTTTTGATGTCATTGGCAAATACAATGTTCTTGTTTTTGGAGGGGTAATTTCAAGGAAAAGTTCTCCGATTATACCTGATTGTTGAATTGAGAACTTTGAAGCCCTAGGTATTTTTACCTCGGGATCAGTAATTACAAATTTGACTTTAACATAATTGCTATCGCCGTCTACAACAGGCGTTATTTCTTCAACCTGTCCTACTCTCAGGCCCATCATTTGTACGCCCGAGCCCGGCCTCATGCCGTTTACGTCTTTAAAATGAATTTCCATTCTTTTGGCATTTGAAAAGGCTCTGCCTTTTACCCTAAAAACAATACCAAAAAGCATTATTATTGCAATTAGTGTAAGTAATCCTACTTTGAATGATGATGAGAACTTCATATATTTCCTTTTATTCCTATGGTTTTATTATAACACAAAATTTTTATTTATATTTTTACAGGTAATTTGCAAGAATATTTTTTACATAATTTTGAGTTTCTTTGTATGGAGGAACTCCGTCATATTTGTCTACGGCTCCTGGACCTGCGTTATATGCTGCAAGTGCCAAGATTACATTGCCGTTATATTTATTAAGCATTGACTTTAAGTATCTGACTCCGCCATCAACGTTTTGAACCGGGTTGTATGCATCGGAAACTCCAAGATTTTTCGCAGTGTTAGGCATAAGCTGCATAAGCCCCATTGCACCGGCCTTAGATTTAGCATTCGGGTTAAACCCGGATTCTTGTTTGATTAGCGCTTTAACAAGTTTATCATCTACGCCATGTTTTTTTGATACCTGTTCAATCATGCTCATTAATTGAGGTTTAGCTGTTTGAGCTCCGATATTTGTTTGTGCGGCAGTTGCCTGTATCAGTGCTGAATTCAGGCTTTCTGTCGGATTAGTGCGTACAATTTGCGCATTAACATTCATTGATTGCGGGTTTAAAAGAAGGCTTCCAAAGTCGACTTTTTGAGTACTTGAAAGTACTTTCTCAAATGATTGAACACCAGGGTTTGTTGGCGGTAAAATATTCGCATTTACGTTCTTTACCCCCTGATTATAATAATTATTTACATAGCGGTTCATTTGTGCAGCACGTTGCATTGCCGCAGCTTGTCCGCCTGAGTTTAACATTTTTTGTATCATTTCTGAAAACATAATCTACCTACCTGCCCTCTATTTTATTCTACATTCAAACGTGAGGTTTGGTATCATTTATATTAATGATTTTTGCAGGTTGGTCAACTATAAAATTAACATGCAATCGCCATAGCTGAAAAATCTGTATTTATTATTGATTGCTTCCTTGTATGCTTTGAATATAAACTCTTTTCCGGCTAATGCGCTAACGAGCATTAAGAGTGTTGATTTAGGTAAGTGAAAGTTTGTTAATAATTTGTCTATGACTTTAAACTCATATGGCGGATAAATAAATAACTCGGAGTGGTCGTGGCAGGCTTTTATTTCGCCGTATTTTTGGAATGCGGTTTCAAGTGTCCTTACGGTTGTTGTTCCGACAGCCACTATTTTTTTGCCCTGACTTTTTGCTCTGTTTATGGCATCTGCGGTTTCTTTTGTGATTTCAAAAGTCTCGGAATGCATTTTGTGGTCTTTTATGTCTTCGCATTTTACCGGTCT
>JBGUSD010000015.1:0-6801 GCA_045132355.1 Candidatus Gastranaerophilaceae bacterium | reverse complement strand
TCACGTCAACCGGTATTGGTGGTCCTTCGGCTTCTATCGCTTTGGAGGAGCTCGTAAATGTTGGTGCAAAAACATTTATCAGAGTCGGCACTTGCGGTGGTATTCAGCCGGAGGTTAAAGGCGGTGATATTGTCATTGCAACAGGTGCGGTCAGAATGGAAGGAACAAGTAAAGAGTACGCACCGATTGAATTTCCTGCGGTTGCTAATCTTGAGGTTGTGAATTCGTTGGTCAAAGCTTCTAAAAATTTGAATTATTCATATCATACAGGTGTTGTTCAGTGTAAAGATGCCTTTTATGGCCAACATAATCCTGAAAAAATGGCAGTAAGTTATGAATTACAGAACAAGTGGGAAGCGTGGAAACGTTTAGGCTGTTTGGCATCTGAAATGGAATCTGCAGCATTGTATGTTGCGGCAAGTCTTTTGAAGGTTCGTGTAGGTTCTGTATTTTTGGTTGTGGCAAATCAGGAAAGAGAAAAGTTGGGTTTGGACAATCCGGTTGAGCATGATACAGAAAAAGCGATAAAGACCGCTATAGAGGCATTAAAAATACTTATTAAGGGGTAAGTGCTTATGTATAACAGAAACAGAATGCAATATGTTGTGAAAACTTGTTCAAGTGAAAACGTTCAGGATTTGCAAAATTTGCTGAACGAAATGTCCATGAACGGTTGGGAATTATACAGTATGCAAGAGGTTGAAGGCGATGAAGGTTTTGTCTATAACTGTATTTTTATGACATCAGCCAAAACGACAGAAGAAAGTGAAAATGCGGATGAAATAAATATATCAACTTTCAAAAGTCAAATGGAGAAAATGCTTTCACCAAAATTAACACCTTATGAAAGTTGTCTTGAAATTCAGACAAAAATCCGTCAACAAAAAGACAAAATCGCAAAAATTAAGTTAGAGCTTGACGGCGCAGATCCTTCTTCAAGAAAAAGACTTAATGATAAAATATCTGCAGGCTTGAAAGAGCTTGAGGATTTAAAAGTTAAACTTGCAAAAGCGACTTCGCCTGATGTTATGTTTGCAAAGTTGGGGGAAGAAAAACTCTCAATAAATCTAAGTGAAGAACTGCTCGGCTATGTCGATTCTGACAGAGATTCACAAGAGGAAGAACTTGTTGCGGAAACCGTAAAATCCCGTATGAAATTGACCGAAGAAATCGGTTATGTAATACCAAAAATTATTTTTAAAGATGATGAAACGCTAAATCCGTTTGAATTTTGTATAAAAGTTCGAGGAATGGAAGTTTTCAGGGCTATGATTTATCCTGACCACCTGATGTTTTATACAGATGAACTTAATTTGGAAAAGAAGCCTAAAAAGTCAGTATATGATGTGGATAAAATTACGGGTAAAAAAGTTGTATGGATTGATAAAAATCTGACAAAAGACTTTTGGTATCAGGGCATAATGGGTTCTGAATACATCGCACGTGCGCTTGAGTATGTTGCAGTTAAGTATGTTGATGAACTATTGGATTATGAAGATTTAGATAAATATCTTGATGTGGTTAATGATTATAACCCGTTTTTGCTGGATAATATTGTACCTGATTTCTTGTCATTGGCCGATTTGCGCTATATTATAACAAGTCTTATAAGAGAAAAGGTTTCAATAAAAGATATTATATATATATTTGAAAAAATTAATGATTATGCTGAAGACGGTATGAAATCAGATATTCTCAAAAAAGTCAGATTGGCTCTGTCAAAGCAGATTTGCAAAAAATACGAGAATGCAGACGGAGTTTTATCAGTATTTGAGTTATCCGACAAGACTTATGAAGAAATCTTATTGAGCTTTGAAGATGGCGAAGATTCGGTTGTGAAGATTGATGGCGAATTCGCTGAAAAAATTGCAAACAAAATTATAAAGCAATCTAAAAAACTCAATATTGATTGTCCAAAACTTCTTGTACCAATGGATTACAGACAACTGTTCTTTGGATTGTTGTCATTGTACATAAATAATATTGTAGTTATTGCCTCTGAAGAAATAGGCTGCAACTGTAAGTTGGAAGTTGTGGGCGAAATTTAGTCTTTGGCCTTGCCAACCTGATAGCCGGGAACAGACAAGAATAACGGTACTGTTCTTGTGATTGTGCTTGCAAGAGGTGAGTCTTTTGCTCCCATAAGTGTTACGGCAAGACAAAGATCGTCAACGTGTGGGGCGAAGTCTGTACCTTTTATTTTTCGTTCTTGTTTTTGTCCAAAGAATTTTTCGTTAATTAAATTCGTAACCTTGCTTCCTGTAAATATTCCGGTTGCGAGGGCTGCAAGTGTCATACCAACGGCGGGTATGTTTTTTATAAATTTATTTGTATATTGAACAAATTTCTTGCTGCTATTTTTGAATTGAGGCATTGCATTTTTGATTTGTTGCTCATAGGTTTTGTATATTCTTGAAACCCCGCCGACAAAAGCTACCGGAATCAATACATTCCCTACCATTTGGGTTATTGATTCTCTAACTTTTGCTTTTAGGTTTTTCCCGTCAACCAAAGCTCCTCCAACTAGACCGCCGGCAACTGATCCTGCTGCAAGTCCTATAATCTCTTTTTCTTCTATTTCAAGTAATTTTTGGTTAGGAACACCCTTCTTGGCAATCTTGAAGAAAGCCCAATCCTTCATCGGAATATTTTTAAGTTCACTTGGTTTTACAGGGAATCCCTGTTTTTTCGCTATGTGTACTAGCACAGCTGCCATTCCAATGAATGAGCTGGCTGTCGCAACTGCTCTTATAAGTCTTTCGTTGCGTGTTTTTGGGCAACCTGAAAATTCAAACTGTTTGTTAACTGTTTGAAATTGGTTAAAACGTTCGGGTTTGAATGTATTTATAGCGTTTATGCTCATGATTGCCTTCCAACTATCACCATATCAAAAACACGTAAAAAAAACTATTGCTATGTTATACTTTATTTAGGTATATTTTTTACAAATCTTAATTGTTGTTTATGTTACACTATTTTGTAACAAATTATTAATGTTATGTGTATTTTAGGCAAAATTTGACCTTTAGAATACTTAAAATGAATGTCGATTATAGTAGTGTAGCAGGTATTTTTAATGAACGTATCCCCGATAAATGTAGCAGAAGTCAGTAAAGCAAGAAGATTTGTAAGATCTTTTGCAACCAGGTCTTGGATTCCTCTTTTGTTGACAGAAGCATGTGTTGAAGCCGGAAGAACCTATCAGGCATATAAAAGGGGCGGTTTTACAGAAGCAAGAGAAAGAATTACTGAGGAATTTACTAGTGCTGTTGTCTGGATGGGCGGAGTACCGTTCTTTGATATGCTTATTGATAAGTTTGTGGGCAAAGGTATATTAAAATTACCAGGAGACGGTTTCTCTGTCGGTAAAGATGCTGCAAGAAACCCTGTTGCAAACTATATACACAAATTCTTTAAAGATAAATCTCCGGAACAAGTTGAATCATTACTTGGCAAATACAGATTCGGTAAATTGGCCGTATCTTTAGGTTTGGCTACTCTGGCAGTAGGTGTTGCCGTTCCAAAAATTAACCAGGCCATTACGAGAAAAATGAGAAGAAAACAGGCATCTCAGGAGCAAGCTCCGGCGACTGTTCAAAATGACAGCGCAAAAACTCAAACAAATAATCAATTCGCCCCTGTTAGTATGGATGGTTTCTTAAATGGTAAAAAATCTAAGGATTTGGCATTTACAGGTGCAATGACAGGTGCCAAGTTGATGAATATAGTTAATACGTTTGAAACTACACCTAAATATCAATTATTGACAGAAGACGGTGGCGTTTTGGTTGGAAGAACAAGTAATGCAAGAAACAAATTTGAAGCGATTGAAATAGGCTTCAGAGATGGTGCATCTTGTTACTTTTATATGTTCAATACGCCTATTATGGCAGGAATGTTGAATAAAGTTATGGGTGGTTCAAAAATAGACCCTGTTGCAAGTGAAGCTGCTACAAGACATTTCATTCAAATGGTAAAAGAAAATGGCGGACAAATGTCAGCTGATGCATTCAAAAAAGCTGCATTGGGCGATGCCGCAAAAAGATATTTGATGACTCCGGAACTTGAAAGAGAAATTGTTTCAAATGGCGGACATGTTGAATTGGAATCATTCTTAAGACAGTTCAAAGGCGTTGTTGATGAAAATGCAGCAAGAGAAATGTCAAAACTGCAACCTCAATTAAAAGGTACAAGTATTCTTACCAAACAACAAGTAAAAGATTTGTTTACCGGCGGTAAAATAAATTCTCCTGAATTTATGCACGATATGTATAGAGTTCAAACAACTCCTGACACATTGTTCAAGGTTGGCAAACCTGCATATGCGGATCCTGTTGGTTATGTAAAACTTGCAGAACTTGAAGGCACTAAAAAGCATGCAAAATCATACGTTGATGATATTGTTAAATCTGCCAAGAAAAAAGGACAGGAAGTAACAGAAGATCTTTTGAAAAATGCCAACAAAAAAGCTTTGTATAAGCAAGCATTTGCTTGGGGAACAGGTTTTGCGGTATCAATTCTGTTCTTGTCAACATTGATTCCAAAAGCGCAGTATTGGATTACAAGAAAATTGACAGGCTCGGATGCATTCCCTGGAACAGCTGAGTATGATAAAAACAAAAAAGCGTAATCTATTACGCTTTTTTCTTTGATGCGTATGCTGTTTAGAAAAATTACGCTTACGCTATTTTTTAGAAGATCCTGAAATAAATTCAGGATAACAAAAAATTACGCTTACGCTATTTTTTAGTTACTTTAACCACCCAAAGCTTTTAACATAATCACTTCCATTAACGTCACCATATATTTCTGCTTTAAAGGCTCTTGTTGCGTTCTCTATATTTGGAATTTGTTTTATGTCTTCTGTCATCGTCGGCGTATCTGAAAGATTGATACCCGGAATAGTATTAAACAGAGTATTTAAGGATGCATTACTAATCTTGCCAAACAGAGTTGAAAAATCTTTTGTTAAAGCCCCATATATATCCATATCTGCGATTAGGTTTTTAAGATTGTATGTTCCATAAATATATATATTGAGAGCTTTGCCTGAAGAATATATTTTTATATCGTCAGCAACTCCTTCTTTTATATGAAAATTACCTTTTATACTGTCAAAGTTACCTGTCTTATAAGGTGTTATTAAGTCGATAATCCCATTGATAGTTAATCCTGTAATTCCACTTTTAATCAAATTTCCTGCTTTCAATAGATATTCCAAAGACCCGAGTTTTGGCATTCTTCCGTTTGATACAACAAAATTACCTTCTCCTCCAAGGGTTTGGATACAAGTATCATGAGTCTTTCCGTTGCAATAGATGTTTATCTTTCCGTCTACCGAACCATATACTTGTCCCCTCAGGTCAGATAACGTTTCAGCCAATATTTGGGCATTTGTTTTCTCTGCATTAAGGTTTATATTTACCAGGTTGTTTAATAAATTGTATTTTATATTACCGAATACTTTTCCTTCTGCGACTTTAAAAATATAATCTTCAACTTCAAGAATCATTTTATTGCTTAGGCTCATATGTGATACAAAATCACTTGCGTTCAAATCTTTTATTTTGATATTATCGGCCAAAATTTCTGCTTTTTTAATTATAACTTGGCTTAAATCTGGGATGGTTGAAGCGTTGGTTACGGTTGCCATATTTCTTGAACTGTCAACATCATAGTCCCTGAGGGCATCTGCTATCCTGTTCAGATCGAGATTTTCCATGTGGATTTTTATATCTTCAAAAATGTAAGGGGTAACAGTTGAATTACGAATTGTTGAAGATATATTTAGATTGTTATTTAATATCTTGCCCTTGGAAATTAGATAAACCTTATCTCTCTTAAAATCAAAGTCAACGTCGTTAATCTTTGCATCAAAAAGGGGCATATCAATATCTGTCAAGTGAAGCTTCCCAAGAACTTTTGGTGCAGATAACCTGCCGTTTATGTTTATGTCAGAGGTGAAAATACCCTGCTTCATAATAGGTTTTCTGAAAATTATATTAAATATTTTTGCATCTGTCGGTTCTTGTGTTTTTACTCTGAAATCATCAAATTTAAGATCATTATTAGGCAAAAACTCAAGGTAACCGGATGATGACAGCTGAGGTTGTGTAATCATTCTGTTATTTTGTGTTAGTCGTTTGTTATATTGAAAATTATGTATTCTCAAGCCTTTTGGATAAATAGTATTGTCAATGTTTATATTTACGGGTTCTTCACCGCCAAGAGTTGCACCCATATAGTAAATACTTGAATTCTCTGCAAGGTTAAGCTGAGTTTTGTTTCTAATTGCGTTTGGAGTGCCCGTGATGTTTGATTTTAAATTCACATCTCCCTTGATTTTTATAGGGTATACTGCTTTGTTATTGAACACCTGATCTGCAAATTCTTGTGTTGGTTTTGCACTCAAATTTACATTGAGATTTGGTGTTGTAAGCAGGTTGGAGATTTTCCCGTCAGCAAATATTGGCATTTCACCCAACATCATATTTATTTTATTTAAATTTAGAGTATCTTTTCTTGCTTGAAGTGTTCCTTGTGTGATGTAAACTCTTACTTTTTCCGGATTGTACAGGAAGTTTGTCCCGTCAAGTTTTATGTCGGAATATAAGCCATTATTTTTGATTTGTCCTTTTAAATTAACCTCTCCGGCAAAGTCTTTGAAATCTCGCAGATTTAGTGCGTTAAGTGTTCTCAGGTCGAATTTTTGTATGTCAAAATTTCCGTTGACAGACTGTCTGTCTGAGAGAATATTTGAAGCTGAGATGTTAAACATAAACGGACTGTTCTTTAAAGATC
>JBGUSD010000014.1:0-3076 GCA_045132355.1 Candidatus Gastranaerophilaceae bacterium | reverse complement strand
TATAATAACATTGGGGATATTGTGGTTGACAAGTCCATATTGGCTTATTTATAAAACAAAAAGTGATGTACATATTGAATTTATTATATTTACTATAATATTCATATGCGGGTATTTATTGTCGCAAAAAATAATCGGATATCTTGCCAGTTTAAAAACCCTAAAGAGCCATTCAAGAATAGAAATTATATTTTTGACGATATTTTTTGGAATGTTGTTTGCGCCGATGTGTCATATTGACGTGGATAGTGTTAAATCAGAAACCGAAAACCGAAATCTTGCAAAGTATAAGCCGTTGTTTGAGAGAAATAATAAAATAAACTACAATTTCGGAAATGATTTTGATGAATGGTTTAATGACAGATTTTATTTGCGAGAGAACTTAATTGATTTATACTACAATTTGAAGTATTTCTTAGCGAATGATTGGTTACAGACAAATTCTGCTATATATAACAAAAAAACACATTGGGCATTTAGAAATTCTCAGATAACATATTATAATAAATTTTATGATACGGATTTTATAAATGATACTGCGAAAAATTTAAATAAATTTTATGATTTTTGTAATTTGAATAATATAAAATTATATGTTCTTATTGTTCCATATAATGTAGAAGTATATTACGATAAAGTACCAAAGTATATACATAATAATATTATTCAATATAAGAAAAATTACACAATATCGGAAATAATAAAGCAGACTAAAGCTAATGTTATATATCCATATAATGAATTAAGAAAGGCCTCTAAAACGGATATTGTTTATTATAAGACTGATCATCATTGGACAAATGCAGGAGCGGCTATCGGATATTCTGAATTGTTAAAACATATTAAAAAAGATTTTCCTCAACTGAAAGATTTTAGCGAATCGGACTATAAGATATTTTACTCAAAGAGAGTAAAAGACCTTGATGACGAGTTTACTGTAGGAGAGAGAATATCAAAGGATTTCCCGTTTTTACAAAAATATGAAAACAAAATTCTGGATACAAATTATAAGTACTACATAAATAAAAATGAAAAGCTTTTAAAAACAAAAAGTGTTTGGAATACCAAAATCAGGAAAAAGGAATTTTACTATCCGTTCGGAGCAAACCTGAAAGTGTTGCAAATAGGGACAAGTATGAATGACAACTTGGTTAGTTTTACTCCATATTCATTCAAGCATCTTACCTATATTAGGTTAAACGGGGTCAAAAATAGGAAGATCGAAAAATGTCATAAAATTATGAAATATTACAAAGGAGTTATATTAAAATACAAACCGGATATTATTATTTTTTGCATAGCACCGAACAATTTGTTATATTCAAAGGATTGGTTTGAAGGGGAATAAATAATGCTTTTTAGTTCAATGACATTTGTATTTATATTTTTACCGATTCTTTGTACGGTGTATCTTATCAGTAAAAAGGAATATCACAACAGCATTTTATTAATCGCAAGTATTATATTTTACGCTTGGGGCGAGCCTAAATATTTGAATATAATACTTTTGTCCATTTTGGTTAACTATATTGGGGCTATACTTATCAATAAAGCGAATACAGCCAACGGTAAATCCGAAAAAAGATTTGACGAAGCTGCTATTTTGCCTGTAAAACATTCAATATTATCAAAAATCATTTTATCTGCTATTATTATTCTAAATCTATCGAATCTGATATATTTTAAGTATTTTAATTTTTTGATAGAAAATTTTAATACCTTATTCCATGGACATATTGATTTCATAAAAATAGCTTTGCCTCTCGGTATATCTTTTTATACATTTCAAGCATTATCTTATGTTATAGATGTCTATCGCGGGAATTGCAAGGTTCAGAAAAATATATACAAATTTGCCTTGTTTATATGTCTGTTCCCTCAGCTTATCGCAGGTCCTATTGTAAAATACCATGATATAGAGGATCAAATAAATTCAAGAGAAGTTAATTTTGACAAAGTCGACGAGGGTGTTAAAAGATTTATTATCGGCTTGTCAAAAAAGATGCTTCTTGCAAACACTATGGGAGCTATAGCTGATAAAATATTTATACAGGATCCTCATACGCTCCCACACTCTATTGCGTGGCTTGGATCTATTGCCTATTCGTTTCAGTTATTCTTTGATTTTAGCGGATATTCAGACATGGCAATAGGTTTAGGGTTGATATTCGGATTTAGGTTTATGGAGAACTTTAATTATCCATACATCTCAAAATCTATTACTGAATTTTGGAGAAGGTGGCATATATCATTATCAACCTGGTTCAAGCAATATGTATACATTCCGCTTGGCGGAAACCGAAACGGCAAACTAAAACAACTTAGAAATCTTGGTATAGTATTCTTATTAACAGGGATTTGGCATGGCGCTGCGTGGAATTTCATTGTGTGGGGAGTTTGGCATGGATTTTTCATAATTATGGAAAAAATAACCGGACTTGCAAATGAAACTCAAAACAGATTTGCAAATTTTGCAAAACACGTATATTGCATATTAGCATTTGTAATAGGTTGGGTGATATTCAGAGCAGACAATATGAAATATGCTTGGGACTATTTGATGAATATGTTTGGATTACTTCACATCAAACCAAATGAGTTTATATATTCATTTGGATACTACGTTGACAGGTTTGAAGTAATAATCTTTATAGCTGCTTTAATTTGTTCAATTCCTATTTTCCGAAATATCCTGAAAGTTCAAAACAAAGTTGGAAAGGTATTTATCAATGTTTGGTTTATTATATTGTTTATATTATCTTCTGCTACGATTGCAGCAAGCACGTACAACCCGTTTATATATTTTAGATTTTAGTTATTTAACCATATTTGAGTTAGTAGGTTGGGCATTCTTGCCCAACATCATAGTAAAAACAAGGGCATTTTGTAGCATTCCATCCAAATAACAACAGTAATCATTAAAAATACACCCATAAAGGAATTATTTTTGAAAAATGGGGCGAGTGGTGGGATTGTCTTGGATTTTTTGCGTTAAACGTGTCTTCGTGTTTTGCCTGCGTGATTTACATCACTTGGCAAAAGCACTCCGCACTCTGCAAAAAATCCGCTTGTAAAT
>JBGUSD010000013.1:0-2614 GCA_045132355.1 Candidatus Gastranaerophilaceae bacterium | reverse complement strand
GATTCGGTTGAATCTGCTGCATTATCCTTCATTACGGCAACCATTCCGCCTTGCGCGTATCTGGAATTGCTCTCACCAAGTTTTGATTTTGTAATAAGCAGAATTCCATCCTGAAGACTTGTTTGCTGTTCTATTTTTAAAGCAGCATAAAGACCTGCTATACCGCTGCCTATAATAACTACTGAGTATTTGGAGTATTTCATGTATATAATCCCTTTTAGGTTACCAAATACATAATAGACCAAAAATTTTCATTTTGCCATACCTTAATATTTAATTAATAAAAACATTTAAATTATAGTTCGGAATTTAAAAATTATAATATAACCTTGATATGCCCATAGAAATGGGATTACTTAGTTTTTTGTCAATCTTATAAATGTATTGGGAGATAAAAACTATGAACATAAAAATATTACTGGTAGAAGATCACAAACTAATGAGAGTTGGGCTAAAATCGTTATTTGATGAATTAAAAGACATAGAAGTAGTATCAGAAGCCGAAAGCGGGAAGGAAGCTCTTGAAAAATATAAAATAATGCACCCTGATATAGTATTGATGGACATCGGTTTGCCAGATATATCCGGAATTGAAACCACAAAAAGAATCGTAGAAACAAACCCAAACGCAAAAATTATTATGCTTACTTCACATCTGTCAGAACAAGAGGTAATAGATTCACTTCATGCCGGAGCTTGTGCATATGTATTAAAGGATATAAATATAGAGATTCTAAGAATGATAATCAAAACAGTAAAAGAAGGTGCTATGTGGCTTGATCCGCAAGTTGTTCCAATACTGAGGGAAAAGAATTGCGGTGTTATTCCGCCACGCCAAATGTCAAGAGCTATGTTCAAAGAACAACACTCAAACCTAACACAACGAGAGTATGAAGTCTTAAAACTTGTCGTTGACGGCAAATCAAACAACGAAATTGCACAAGAGCTCACAATTTCCGAACACACAGCAAAAGCACACGTGTGCAATATAATACAAAAACTTGTTGTTGATGACAGAACTCAAGCCGCCGTAAAAGCTTTAAAGGAAGGACTTGTGTAGTATAGAAGTGTTCAGAAGTCAGGAGGCCAAGAGGGCAAGCCAATTAAAAAGATAATAGCCTGCCTTCCCGACCTCTGTCTGCCGAGCTTCCGCTTTTTGTAAAATTATATTAAAAAAGATTGATTATCCTGTCCATACAAATTGTATCCGTATATTGCTTATTGTACAATTTAGAAAGAAAGTGAGCATTGAGGATGAACTTTGGTGTAATTTTAGCAGGTGGTGTCGGAGCAAGAATGGGCGGCAGTCTGCCAAAACAATTTATAGAAATTTGTAAAAAGCCTATAATAATCTACACTATTGAGAAGATGTTACCTGTCTTTGACAGATTATACATAGGTATTCATCCTGATTATAGAGATTATCTTTTGAATATTATCCAAACTTTCAACATCTCAACAGATAAAATAACAATTGTCAACGGAGGAAAAGAAAGAATTAACAGCATCGAAAACGTTGTTAATGCCATATGGGAAAACCGAAGCGAGGATGAAGATGTTGTAGTAATCCACGATGCAGTCAGACCGTTTGTAACAGAGGAACTTTTACGAAACAGTATCCTGACAGCAAGAGAATACGGAGCTTGCGTTGCAACCGTTCCGGCCACAGATACAATGTATGTTTTGGATGAACACGAGAATATTGTAGGGTTTCCTGACCGAAAAACTATATTTAACGGCCAAGCCCCTGACAGTTTCAAGTTAAACATCATAAAAAAAGCTCTTGACACACTTACCGAAAACGAAAGAAAGACCATAACAGGAACAGTACAAATTTGTGCCGCAAAAGGATATAAAATAAAAGCTATAAAAGGTGATTACAAAAATATTAAAATCACAACAGAGAGTGATATAGCAATTGCTGAAAGTATTATAAAGGGAAACAGTTAATGAAAGCATGCGTGCTGGAAGAAAACAACAAAATAACCTACACTGAAATTGATACACCACAAATAAAAAACAACGAAGTTTTGGTAAAAGTTGGTGCGTGCGGTATATGCAGCAGTGATTTCAATAGAGTATACAATAACGGTGCATATTTTTACCCTCTTGTTTTGGGACATGAATTTTCCGGCACGATTGTAAAAACAGGCACAGAAATCAGTGCTGATTATATTAACAAAAAAGTTGTTGTTTTCCCGCTTTTGCCTTGTTTTGAGTGTGAATTCTGCAAGCAAAAAATGTACGCACAATGTAAAAACTACAAATATTTCGGCTCCCGTTGTAATGGAGCAATGGCCGAATATATTGCCGTTCCGATTTGGAACATAAAAGTTATACCTGACGATATGGATTTTTCAACTGCAGCACTTGCAGAACCGTGTGCTGTCGCAGTACATGCTGTTAACAAAATTGAAAATATTAACGAAAAAAATATCTGCATAAGCGGCTCCGGGGCAATTGGTATTATGGCGGGATTGATAGCAAAATCCAAAGGTGCAAATGTATGTTTTACCTTAAGAAACAACAGAAAAGTTGAGTTTTTAAATTCTCTTGGGCTGAATAATTACATAACTGAAGACAATAACGAAGAATTTGATGTCGTTATGGAATG
>JBGUSD010000012.1:0-6990 GCA_045132355.1 Candidatus Gastranaerophilaceae bacterium | reverse complement strand
GCCTGTCCCGACACACTCTTATATACACGGAATTGACCCCGGGGAAGGTTTTGATATGAGGAATACAACCTGGTCACCTTATCCTTTGCTTAGGCTGACTTCACCTTTGTTTTTTAAAACTATAACGATAAGAGAGGGCTATTACCTTTTGACTCCTCGCGAGCATGAAGGCAAATGGTACATGTTATTTAAAGAACAGGGCAGGATAAAATACATTATTCCGATTTATGAGCGTGATTTGACTCCGATGAATTTTTATAATGAAAATTTGCCAAAACCAAAACTGACTTTCACCCAAAAAGTACACATAAAAACCCTTGATGTGGTCGGAAAAGTTTTCCCAAGTGCTAAACGTGAACCACAAAAACAAACGTATTTGGAAATGTATGATTTGGATAACAATTTTATATCACTTGTCGTCTACTGGGGCGCACACAGATACTATATGATACTCAGAAGTATTTCGTTGTAGATATATAAGTCGTTAGTCGTTAGATGTTAATCCTTTACTACCCTTCCCTTATTAGGGAAGGGCAAGGGATGGGTGGTATTTTTGAGTTAGTTTGTATTCAGAGCTGTTTCATGATCTTAAACCCTACGGGATAAACAAACATTGATAGATTCTGAAACAAGTTCAGAATGACAGTATATTGCCGAAGGCAGATAAGGTCTTAACGACTTATTGTCCTATAGTCTTAAAGTCTTTTGATTTATACTTCATCATCAGGTTCATCTTCTGTTTTTATTTTTTCGACAACCATTTTTGCCATTTCTTTTGCAATTATATGTTGTGTTGCCTCAGGACAGTTTTGAAGCATGTTCATTGCAGTTCTGAGAGTTGTATCAATATCATACCAACGGCCTTTTCTGTTGTCGTCAAGGCCTGAACCTACAGCACTTATAATGTCTTCTACCGCTTCAAATTTTTCTTCTTCAATATTGTGTTCAATAATGATTTTGATTAAGTTTAGTGCAATTCTGATTTGTGTTTGATCATCGCTGTGTTCAAGTGTGCTGACTGCCTGTGATAATACAGGATCTTTGTCATACCAGCGTCTTTGTTGGTTGCTGTATTCTTCTTTCATAATTCCTTCTCCTTTATCCTAATTTAAATGTTACCCCCTTTGTGCCCTTCGGATATTCCCATTTGAGAGAATGTGTCGGGCATGCGATTCTGCAGGCTCCGCATTCAAGACAGTTTTCAAAATTGACTATCAGTTTTTCGTTATTTTCGTCCCATTCATAAACGTTTGCAGGACATATCTTTGTACAAGATTTATTTTCACAATTTTTGCAGTATTCAATGTCCGGCACCAGATGTGATTCTGTGTCAGGATTGTATTTTAGTGTGAATAGTTTGTCCTCTAGTACCATTTTAGAATACTCCATACAAGCTTCAGGGCATAAAAACCATCGCTTATCAGGTTTTTAATTCCTCGAGTTTTGAAAATACCTTTTATAAAACTGTGATATTTTGTCCGTTTTGGGACACTGTCAACAGATGTAAACATTTTGAAAAAGTCATTAACAGTTCTCAGGTAATAGTCCATAAAAGCATCACTTTTTTTGTGGGCTATATCCATAAGGTCTTTATACGTGTACAAATCTTTCATTACGAAAGAACTTTTGATCCGTTTTTCGTAATTTTTTAATACCTTTGATGAAAAATCTTGCTTTTCTATCGCTTCTATTGCAGTTTCCGCAGCAAGTTTTCCGCTAATCATAGCAAGGTTTGTACCTTCCCAATGCATGTTGTTTACAAGCATTGCCGCATCTCCGGCAATCATTACACCGTCAGAATACAGTTTTGGCACTTTTTTATATCCGCCCTCAGGTATAAGGTGGGCTGAATATTCTTCCAGTGTACCATCCTTTATCAAAGGTGCTATTGTCGGGTGTTGTTTTAATTCTTCCAAAACATCATAAGGCCTCAACCCTCTTTCAACAAGGTCGCTCAGTGTTATTCCAAGACCTATTGTGACGGATTCTTTGTTTGTGTACATAAAAGCCAGCCCAAGCATTGAAAGCATTGGTCCGCCAAATATTTCGTGTATGCAACCCTCATTATCTTCAAGGTTAAATCTTTCATTAATTTTGTCTTTGTCAATTTTTATGACTTCTTTTACGCTTAAAGCAACGTCTTTTGGTGAAATATCATCCCTTAAACCTATTTGTTTTGCTAAAAGAGAGTTTGTACCGTCGGCCAAAACTACCAGATCTGCTCTGTAATCTTCAAGTTCTGTTCTTACCCCGACAACTTTGCCATTTTCTGTTAAAAGCTCGCGAACGACGGTTTTTTCAACGAGGTATACTCCTTCATTCCTCGCCTGTTCTGCCATCCAACGGTCAAATTTACCCCGAATTACGGTATAACTTGAACATTCTTCCATCTTGTTTTTGTAAGAAATTGTTGTGCTGTCATTTTCTGAAAGGATTGCATACCTGTGTTCTACGTTACGTCTTTCAACAGGGGCATCGGTTTCAAAGTTTGGGAAAATTTCTTTTGTTGGTTGTGTGTATATTGCCCCGCCAAACATATTTTTACTGCCGGCAAAACTTCCTCTCTCAATCAAAACAACCTTTTTGCCTGCACGTGCAAGGGTTATGGCACAGGAAATCCCAGCAGGACCTGCACCAACGACAATAACATCAATTTTTCTTGAATAATCAACCATTTCTAGCTTATTATACACTAAAACTCGTTTGTTGTAAAATAGTTAATATGAATATAACTGCAGGAAAATATAAGGGCCAAAAGGTTAATGCCCCTGATGAAAAAATTACCCGACCGACTCTGTCCAAGGTGCGGATGAGTGTTTTTAATACTTTGCAATCAATAATTGATTTTGAGGGTAAGAGTTTTCTTGATATGTATGCAGGATCGGGAATTATGGGTCTGGAAGCTTTATCAAGAGGATTTTCTAAGGTTGTCGCAATCGAAAAAAATCCAAAAGTTGCAAGTGTTATAAGGTCAAATTTTGTAAAGTATGAAGACTCTCCTGAATTGTTGGTTGGTGATAGTCTGAAAACTGTTCCAAAACTGAGTGAGAAGTATGATGTTGTATACATTGATCCTCCGTATTTTGCCGGTGTTTATGAGGAAAGTTTGTCCGCAGTTAGGGATGTGTATAAAGGCATAGTGATAATGGAACATGTTATGGAAGTTGATTTTTCAGGATTTGAACTTATAAAACAGAAAAAATACGGTGATAAATTTATTACTTTTTTAAAATAGCAAAAAATATTTTTAGGGGTTTTTAATAAGTAGATTTTTAAGGAGTAATTACATGTATATAGCCCCAATATCTTTCTGTGGAACAAAGCCCGTAAAAGTATATTCAAGCCCTAAAAAGGATCCGGAAGTGGTTTGTGCGTGCTGTGGAAATCGAATGATTGACGGAGAACAGCTTAATAAAAGTTGGGCAAGAGCGACAAAACCTTTGAGTTATCAAATGGCAAAAGGTGCTATGGAAAGATGGAGAAGCGAAAGACCAGAAGTCTATAAAAAGCTTGAAACTTGGGCGCAAATGTATCCTCAGGAGTCTTTGGATACTATGTTACTAGATGATACTTATAATAATGATTTTCGCAGAACTATTGAAATGTCAATTATTAACGTGTGCAAAGAAAATGGTGAGAAGATTAGTCAAAGGGATTTGAATAGACAAGCTTCCGGTGAATACTTTGATATTTTGGTTGGGTCAAGAAAATATCTCAGAAGTTCATCTGTTGTAATTAAAGAATTTGGAAAATATAAGAATAAATTAAGAGGAGAGAAGAAAGAAACTTTTGAACAACTCGAAAAATATGCTCTTAAATATCCAAGGGCTTCTTTGACTGATATTATAAACAATGAAGAAATATTTAATTTTCACGCAATGAAAGATCAATTACAAAGAGCAGAATCACGTGAAGATTTAAATTTTCATTTTAACAATATATGGAAAATTGTTAAAAAATCTTGTCCAGAGGATAGCGAATACTTTGATGAACTAAGACGTCAGGTTATTGAAATGTATGATTCCGTACAAGATCCTAAAATGCGCATAGTAATTGCGAAAAAAATGTATAAGAATGCATTAGAAGAAAAAGGCTGCGAAAAGTATGTTAAAAAAGTTTTTGCAGAAATTGATCAAATGCCGCAATCCTTTATAACCAAAGATTCATTTTTGGCATATGCAAAACGTCATGGATATTCTGATGGAGCGATTATGGCATCTTTAATTAATCCGTATGTTGCAAGTGATGAACACGTCGTACCATTCTCTCAAGGTGGTTCAAACAGTCGTGAAAATATAGTTACTATGTGTCGTGACTGTAACCAAAAAAGAGGTACTTTGGTTTATACAGACTTTGTTGTTTATCACCCAGAGATGATTAAAAACTTTGAAAGACAGTTAAAACGAGCAGGAACTCTTGTTTTGAGTGGCCGTTTACCTCAATCATATGCTACATACCCGATAGAGGCGGCAAGTAACGTTAGAAAATATTCAAAAGGACTTATAGATCCAAACATAACTATGTATTGCGGAAAGCTGTATTTGAAAGAAGATACCGAGCATGAAGAAAAAACGAAAGAACTTGACAGAGTTCAGGCCGAAATAGCTGAATTATTAAAGAAATCCAGAGATTTAAGTGTAGATGTTAAAATGCATCAACGAAATAAGGATGTTGTAAGTAAATACTTATCTGAGATAGGTTCAAAAGCAGACTAGAAAAAAGCCCTTCTCATTATGAGAAGGGCTTTTCAACTTATTGTTCAAAGAATTACTTAACCAATTCTTTGAATTTCTTACCAGCTGAGAATGCAGGAACTGTTTTAGCAGCAATCTTCAATACAGCACCTGTTTGAGGATTTCTACCTGTTCTAGCAGCTCTCTTACGTGGTTCGAAAGTACCGAAGCCAACCAAAGTTACTTTCTTTCCTTTAGCAACTGTTTTTTGGATTGTTTCTAAAGTAGCTGCGATAACGTCAGCAGATGCTTTTTGAGAAACTTTTGCTTTTTTTGATACTTCTTTTACCAATTCTTCTTTGTTCATTTGTGAACCTCCTTTTTCCTTTTGCCTACCCAGAAACCACTTATCTGTGCATGCTTTTTATGTTCGACAAGTCTATTATCGCATTTTTTTTAGTTTTGTCAATACTTTTTAAAAAAAATTTTTAAATATACTGTGGATATACGACATTATATATGGCTAAAACCCAGAGTATGCAATGGTTATGACAAATTTGATATTAATGATAATATTCCGGATTTATGCGTGCAAATTTAACGTTTTTGTAAAAATATTGTAAAATTTGGTAGGCATTATACCCTTGTTTTGCCAAATTATTTGCACCATGCTGTGACATGCCAACGCCATGCCCATTCTTTTTTACCTCATCATCATACGACGGGACAGATCTTATGTATGGAAGATCATTTCCCCATGCTGATGATGCATTAATTGTTTGTCCGCCTGCTGATGCGGAGTAGAAGGCCGGAATGATTTTATCATCATATATAAGAACCAAACCTTTTGTATCGTCAACTATTTGGTTTGTTTTTGATGTTTCTTTTGATGCTCCGCCGTATACCTGATCTTCTGTGGTGTCGTTAAGGTCATAACCAAATTTTGCTCGTTTTCCAAGATTTGCAAGTGCGTAACTTCTTGCGGCGATTGCCTGTGCTTTAAGAGCATCTACCTCCCATCCTGACGGCATTTCAGAGGGAACAACACCTTTAATATAGTCTTCTATTTCCACATTGTTTATAACGGTAAGTCTTCCGCCCTTATTTTGAACCATCAGTATTCCGCGATACCATTTGCCTTTTGTGCTCACAAAACCTTCGCTGTCAGGTTTTATTACTATATTATCGCTATCAATTTTGTAATACTTTCCTTCGTATTTTATCGCTATTTTATTGTGATAAGGGCGCATCTCGTAACCCTTCATAGCATCAAGGTTACAAATACTTTTATTCGTATTTGCGTCAATTATGGTGGCTGAAACACTTGCCCCGATTCCGATTTTCTGCACTTCTGTCTCAAGCCCTATTTTTATGGCAAAAGAGGGTGTACAAGTGCAAAATAATATTATAACAATTGTAAGTATAATCTTTTTCACAATATGATTATAACATTATAAGAGCCACATTGCTTAAGCCATTTGGTCGATTTTTGATTGTTTTTTGTCCCCGATATTTGCCCTAACTTCTTTTGCAAGGTCTTTTCCAACCTTTTCGCCAAGAGAATAAGATGCAATAGATGCACCTACAAATAGCACCCCGCTTGCGATTTTTGAATAAATGGAGCCTGAAGTAAAGATTTTTGCTAAAAGTTTTTTAGCAATTCCTTCACCTGCAAGCATTGATGAAATTGCACCGAGCTCTACCAGTCCGGTTGACAATTTATCGTCTGATTTTATAACTTTGATACCGCTTGATATGCAAATCATTGGATTAACATTATTTTTTGCCCATTTTGTAGCTTTTAATAATCTATCCGCAAATTTGCTGTGTTGTGCAGCCTCTGCAAATACACTCGCTGCTTTTTCTGTTCCTACAGCGACAGCTTTGTTATGTTCTGCAACGCAATCTACAACCTTTAAGCCTTGCGCAAGTGCAACAGGAGCTCTGCCGATATCACCATGTTTGGTTTTATCAACATTTCTTGCGCAAAATATTAATGATGAAATTGCATTAGACATAATTTACTACACCTTTACACATGTATATAAAGTATTTCTTTAGACTGAAATTGCGTAATTTAATAAAAAGTTTACATTTGTAACATTGATATTTTCTGAAAAACTGTTATAATTACGAATATGAAAAGGTTGTTAATCGTATTATTTATGTTAATAGGAATGCCCCTTTATGCTGAGGAGCTTGATAATGTGCAATTACCTATGCGTGACTATGACGGAATAGAGCTTCCCGCAGGTGCTTTTATTGCGGTTATGAGTGCGCAGGATATTTCTACGCAATATTGTCCTGTCGGGTATAA
>JBGUSD010000011.1:0-2866 GCA_045132355.1 Candidatus Gastranaerophilaceae bacterium | reverse complement strand
TTGTGTAAGAAAAACATTGCGGTAGCTTTGCCGGGAATTTCTGATGAATTTGGTTATTCAATGACAGAACTCGGTATTTTGGGCAGTGCTTTGTATTTAACTTATGGTATCGGTAAGTTCGTCAACGGTGTATTGGCAGATGGCTCTGATGTCAGAAAATTTTTGCCTTTGGCATTGATAATGACAGCATTGGCTAACATTGCATTTGCTCTTACCCCTTCTGTTATAGGAATCTTTGGATTGGATGCAAAATTATCCGCAACATTGTTGCTTGGTGCGTTGACATTCCTTTGGGGTGTTAGCGGATGGTTTCAATCTGCAGGCTTTCCGGCAGTTGCAAAAAGTTTGACATATTGGTATTCAAATTCTGAACGTGGTACAAAATGGTCACTGTGGTCTTGTTCTCACCAGACAGGAACTTTTTTGAGCTTTATTTTGGCCGGTCATATTGCATCACATTTTGGATGGCGTGCAGCGTTTTTAGTTCCGGGCATTTTGGCGTTGGTTACTGCGGCTTGGTTATTTGAAAGGTTACGTGACAGACCTCAATCTTTAGGTTTGCCAGATATTGAAGTTTATAACAATGAACCTTCTGCAAAGAAAGCTGCTGCCGGCGAAGAAGATAACATGACATACGTTCAGATCTTCAAAAAATATATTCTTTGCAACAAAACCATCTGGATGTTGGCGATTGCATATATTTTCGTTTATATCATCAGATTTGGCGCGGAAGACTGGATGATTATGTATCTGACAAAAGCAAAAGCAAATATATCTTTGGCAGATGCTACAAATATGATTGCATCATTGCCTTTGGTCGGCATATGCGGAACGGTTTGTGCCGGTTTGATTTCAGATAAAGTGTTTAAAGGAAAACGTGCACCGGTTAACCTTATTTATTTGATTGGTGTTGTTGCAATGTTAGTATTGTTGAAGTTCAATACGATTAATGCATTGAACTATGTGATAATCGGTTTGCTTGGTGCGTTTACATACGGTCCTCAAATGATGATTGGCGGGCTTTGTGCGGTAGAAAGCAGCTCTAAAAAAGTTGCATCTGCGGCAACAGGTTTTACCGGAACCTTTGGTTATGTTGGTGCAGTATTTTCAGCAACTGGTACAGGCTTTATGGTCGATAAATTCGGCTGGAATGGTGCAGTTGCATTCTGGATTGCATCAGCAATAATATGTATCACAATTTGTACAATATTATTTATTGATGAAAAGAAAAAAGCGGCTTAAGAAGGAGAAACAATGGAAGAGCTTCTAAAAAAATCAGCCTCAGAACAAAGTAAGGCTTTAAAAAATAAAGAAGTATCAGCGGTTGAATTGACAACTGCTGCGCTTAACAGAATTGATGCTTTGGATGAAAAACTCGGAGCTTTTAATTCATTGACAAGGGAAACTGCTCTTGAAACAGCAAAAAAAGTTGATGAAAAAATTGCAAAAGGTGAAGAATTGCCTCTTTTGGCAGGTATTCCCCTTGCCCTAAAAGATAATATGAACTTAAAAGGTTCTAAAACAACCGCATCAAGCAAAATTTTGGAAAACTTTGTATCACCGTACAATGCAACAATATCTCAAAAGTTGCTTGATAATTTAGTTCCGATACTTGGAAAAGCAAACCTTGATGAATTTGCAATGGGTTCTTCAAATGAGAATTCAGCATTCAAAAAGGTTCACAACCCGTGGAATTTAAATAAAGTTCCGGGCGGTTCATCAGGCGGCTCTGCGGCAAGTGTTGCATCTTGCGAAGTTACATTATCTCTTGGCTCTGATACAGGCGGATCAATAAGACTTCCTGCATCATTCTGCGGTATAGTAGGTATGAAGCCAACATATGGACGTGTATCCCGTTATGGTTTGATAGCATTTGCATCTTCACTTGACCAGATCGGACCGTTTGCAAGAACAGTTGAGGATGCAGCAAATCTCTTGGAGGTTATCTCAGGCCATGACCCAAAAGATTCAACATCTTTGAACTTGCCGGTTGAACACTACGCGGACAGCTTAAATAATGATATTAAAGGTTTGAGAGTAGGTGTTATAAAAGAACTTATGGCAGAAGGTTTGTCAGAAGATGTCCAAAAAGCCATTGAAGCGGCTATTGATTGTTATAAAAAGCTTGGCGCAGAAATTGTTGAAATTTCTTTGCCGAACCTTAAACACTCAATCGGCATCTACTACATTTTGGCAACTGCGGAATGTTCATCAAACCTTGCAAGATTTGACGGTGTAAAATATGGTTACAGAACACCTGATGCAAAAAATCTTTTGGAAATGTACACAAAAACAAGAGCGGAAGGTTTTGGACCTGAAGTTAAACGTCGTATTATGCTTGGAACTTACGCATTAAGTTCAGGTTATTATGATGCTTACTATAAAAAAGCGCAGCAGATGAGAGCTCTTGTAACACAAGACTTTGTGGAAGCGTTCAAAAAAGCAGATGTTTTGATTTCACCAACTTGTCCAAATACTGCATTTGATCTTGGTGCAAAATCAAACGATCCGCTTGCGATGTATTTGACAGATATTGCAACAATCAGCGCAAACCTTGCAGGTATCCCCGGTTTGAGTGTTCCTGCAGGATTTGACAAAGACGGTATGCCAATTGGTTTGCAAATCTTGGCTCCGCAACTTCAGGAAGCAAGACTTTTCAATGCGGCACACAAATTTGAACGTGCAAACGATTATTATACAAAGCTTGCAAATATCTAGTATATTAAAACGATTGATTTTTTATTTAAAAACATTAAAATAGACTTATGAAGAAGATATTCATAAGTCTGTTTTTATTAATAATAGGTTTGTCAACAGCGGCAAAAGATGTAGATTATGAGCAAATATACAGAGATTTGCCTGTCCC
>JBGUSD010000010.1:0-4337 GCA_045132355.1 Candidatus Gastranaerophilaceae bacterium | reverse complement strand
CCCTGTCCTGCGACACCGGTAATGTCTGTTGCCATTGCCGGAATCACCAAAGATTGCTGCATCAAGAAAAATGTTGTTAACAAGGATGCAACAATTCTGCGTTTTCGTGTTTCGTAGTCTTTCATTACGGTTCGTCCTTTCAGTTTATTTAAATAAAAATATTTGCTTTCATACACTTCTATTGTACCAAGATAATGGCTTAAAGTACCGTTTTATTACGATTCTTTAAGAATTTTTAGCACAATCATGTCACTTTCATAATTATATAAACGGCACAATATAAAAAATATTGCGTTTTTTCTTAATTTTGATTAACATTTCTTAATGTTTTTCATTAAAAATCGGCAACTTTCCAATGGCAAAATAGCACCCATAAAACGCACCCAGCAAGGATAACATTTTTAACATTGCCATATCAAAATTAAATAATGAATATATATAATGTATGACAAAAAACGGAATAAATGCCATGACAATTTTCAAAAATGTCATGGTCGGAAATCTTAATCTTAAATTAGGCAAAACTATTATTATACTTAACAGAAAGTATAAAACGTTCGCAGCGAGAGTAGCAATTCCGACACCAATCAAACCATGACTTGGTATTAAAATTATGTTTAACACAACCCCAATAATACCTGATGCAAGTTTTATTATAAAATCAATATGCGTTTTATTAGCCAAATGATATTGTAATGTTGTATAATCAGTCAATGCCAAGAAGAAAGTCCCAAACGCAAAGTATGGAATAAGCTTGTATGCTGATGCAAATTTTTCATTAGCAAATATTGAAACATATTCTGTGCAATACAACGTCATAACCATGACAATTGGCAGTGACATCAATAAATAATATCCTGTAAACCTTGAGATTATTGGTCTTACATCAATTTTTTCTTCATACATATTTATAATTCTAGGTATCGCAGCAACCGTAATAATTGCAAAAATTGTCAACAGCATCGGCAAGGTCAAACCATAACCAACACCAACAATTCCGGCTTCTGAAAAACCTTTTATACTGTTCATAATGAATTTATTACTTTGGTTTATTATCCATGCACTAAGTGATGTCGCCGCAATTGGAATACCATATTTAAATATTGGAATCAAAAATGTCCATTCAATCTTTTGAAGCTTAAACCATTTGATAATATTACTTTGATATATTAATAACAAATCAATTAACGAAATTGAAACACCCATACCTAAAAGCATGCCCATTGCGCCCAAATTAAAGAATTTTACAAAAAACACGGATAATCCGATAGTCATGAATTGGTTCACAATTGTAGACAAAGTAAACGACATGGATTTTAGCTGTGCCCTTATAAGCTGGAATAATAATGCTCTTATTGCAACAGGAATTATCAGTAACAAAATCGCCAGAAAGTACTTAGCCGGTATATGGAAGAACGAATAAAAATTATCCCTGAACACATAAGCTACCAAGAACATTAATGAAATATTAAACGTAAGCATGGAAACTAATGTCGTCATATACTTCGGAATATCTTGGGTCAGCTGATGATGTCTAAAAAATCTAAGGCCTGAAAGCCCAACCCAATCCGAAAATATAATACACAAAAATGACAACAAAGCTATTGATATTGAATACAGACCATATTGTTCCGGTAACAAAATACTTGTATAGACAGGAACAATAAGTGCATTACCTATAAAGCCCACAATTTTTGACGGGGCATACTTTACCATATCTTTAAATATGCCAAGGGTTTGTTCTTCTTCAACAGCTTTATTTTCTACATATTCCATAAAACAATTATACTACAAACTTTCCAAACAAATCATATTCGTCCGAATTCTCAATCAGAACTTCTTCTATATCCCCGGGTATTACAGGTTTTTCGGACTTAACATAAACAAGCCCGTCAATTTCAGGAGCATCGTGCTCTGATCTCAAAATAACAAGGCCATCATCTGTGAAGCCTTCAACTATACAAGGAATTGTTCTGCCTATGTATGATTTATTTATTTCTGAAGAAATTTTTTGCTGTAATTCCATTAAAATTTTTCTGCGAGCATGCTTTGTTCTTGCAGGAATTTGATTTTTCATAGAATATGAAGGGGTATTTTTCTCTCTTGAGTATTCAAAAACTCCCAACCTGTCAAATTTTACGCTTTTGACAAAGTTATACAAATTCTCAAATTGCTCCTCGGTTTCACCGGGATAACCTACCACAAGAGATGTTCTTATTGCAACATTAGGAATTCTGGCTCTTATTTTTTTAATTAAGGCTATATAATCCATGACAGGCCTGTTCATATTCTTCAGGACATCTTTGTCTGAATGCTGAAGTGGCAAATCAATATATTTTACTATTTTCTTTGACTTTGCGATTGTGTCAATCAACTCATCTGTCATTTGGGAAGGATAAGCATACATAATTCGAATCCACGATAAATCCGAAATTTTTTCCAATTTTTTCAGCAATTCAGCCAGCATAGGTTTTTTATACAAATCGATACCATAGCTTGATGTATCCTGCGCTATTAATATAACCTCTGCAACACCTTTTTTGACTAATGCTTCAACTTCTGAAATGATATTTTCCATAGATCTTGACTTGTAACTACCACGCAGATATGGAATAACACAATAACCGCAGCGATAATTACAACCGTCAGCAATTTTTACGTATGAACTTGCACCGACTGTAATCTGTTGGCGTTCAACATTTTCGGGATAATAATACTCAGGAGTTGCATCAACATAAGAAACATAGTCCTCGCTGTTCTTTCCGGCAACACGATCCACAACTTCTGCAATTTCTTTAATATTTGAGGTACCCACCATTGCTGAAATTTCAGGTATTGCAGATTTCAAATCTTCGTTGTGTTTTTGAGGAAGACAGCCTGCAACAATAATTTTCTTACCCTTATCTGCCATTTGCAAAATTGACTGAACAGATTCCTTTTCTGCATCATGGATAAATGAGCAGGTATTTATAATAACTATTTCCGCCTCATTTTCATCCAATGTAATTTCATAACCTTTTTGAGACAAAAGACCGAGCATCAATTCGCTGTCTACCAGATTTTTTGCACATCCGTGATTTATTAAAGCAACTTTCATATAAATTTCCCTTTTGCCCAGATATTAACACAAAAATAATCAAACCTTAACAATTTGACCGCACATGTGAATAAGGTAAAATATAGTATATGAAGAGAATTTTATTGCCGATAATATTAATAATAGTATGTTTATCTCTACCCTGCTGTGCAAAAAGCAAAAAACAAGCAGAAGAACTTCTGCCAAGCATTTTTATTACAGACACAACGGAGGCAGAATCTGATCTGCAAGATAACCCTTCAGTACTGAAAGGTTATGCGGAATATATGGAAGCAGAGGACGAGATTTCACTTACAGACGATACCGGCAAATTTGTGCTTAACTTAAAGACTCCTCAAAAAATTGTACCAAAAAGACTTGGAGACGAAAACAAAAAAATAAATAACCGAAAAATAGCGACATATTCAAAATTCGGAGCTGAAGAATACCAAATTGCGCCAAAAGGCAAGGCCGCAAGCATCAGCGCAAAAGGCTTCACTCTTGGAACATCTTATGGCCAAGAAGTTGATTATGCAGAATTTGAACAAACTACAGGCTTATATACAAGATACGACTACAAAAATTTCGGATTGGGCACAACATACAAAAGAACCATTGGAGCCAACGCTGCCGGATACATAGACAGTATAGACATTGCACCTGAACTCAGAATTAACAAAATGCTTACCTTAAAAGAAATATTAACTCAAAATTTTACATACAAAACATACAAAGCCGAATTTGTACTATCAGTAAACCCTTTTGCATATATAAAGGACAACTCTGACAGATTAAACCTAGAACTTGGTGCAGGGCAAACATTCAACGGAAAGCACGATCTTACAAGAACCAGAATCAGGTTTAATACAAAAATTAAATTGTAACATTATTTGTAAACAAAACAAGAATTATATATAATTATAGGTATGGCAGATAAAAATAAGAAAAATAGTAAAGACGAAAGAAGAATAAAGAAAGAACTCCGCAAAACCGGGTTCTACTATTCATTTTTAACCATTGTTCTGATTTTGTGCCTTATTATTATGGGTTACAGCCTTATTCTGAATATAACCAAGTTGGTTTCTTATAAGGCTAAAACCATAACTATGGAGAAAACACTAAACGAAGCCAAAGAATATAATAAGGATCTGAAAGAAGAAATAAAAATATTTTCTGCCACCCAAAATCTGGAAGGTATTGCCAGAAATACACTAAAAATGGCTGGTGAAGATGAGGTTTTGATTATTATAAACAACTCAAA
>JBGUSD010000009.1:0-13021 GCA_045132355.1 Candidatus Gastranaerophilaceae bacterium | reverse complement strand
CAAAAGATTATATCCCTGTGAGAATAGCAGGTGTTGGTTATAGCATACCTGAAACAGTTGTTACAAATGACGACTTAACAAAATTGTATGATACCTCTGATGAATGGATTTATTCAAGAACAGGTATCAAGGAACGCCGCGTTGTTTCAGGAGATGAAGATGCAGTTATGCTTGGCTTGAATGCAGCAAAAAATGCGTTAGCAAAAGCAAAAATTGATCCTCAAGATATTGACTTGATTATTGCGGCATCATCAGCTCCACCTCAATTATATCCGGCTATTGCATGCCATATTCAAATGCAGTTGGGTATAGAAAACGAATGCCCTGCATTTGATATTACTGCAGCGTGCTCTGGTTTAATTTACGGTATGCAGATTGCAAAAGGTTTTATCAATTCAGGTATATATAAAAATGTTTTGGTTGTTGCAACAGATAACAATACAAGATATTTAGATTGGTCAGACAGAAGCGCATCAATTCTTTTCGGAGATGGTGCAGGTGCGATGGTTTTGACAGCTTCTGATGACGGTAGAGATGATATCTTGTCAATTGATATTAGAGCAAAAGGTTCTATCGGCCAATATATTTATAAATATAATGAAGGTAAAAATTGTCCGCTTGTTAAACCTTGCGAAGAGCATGACGGATTTATTCATATGAACGGAAAAGCTGTTTATATGTTTGTTGTTAAACTTTTACCGGCTTATGTTGAATCTATACTTGAAAAAGCAGGTTTGAAAGCTGAAGATGTTGATTATTTAATTCCTCATCAGGCAAACTTGAGAATTATTCAGGCTGTTCAGGAAAGACTTCAATATCCTGACGAAAAGGTTATCACAAATATCAAATACTATGGAAACACATCAGCAGCTTCTATTCCGATTGCATTGGCAGAAGGTGTTGAAAAAGGTACCGTAAAACTTGGTGATGACACAACTGCAATTCTTTGCGGTTTTGGTGCCGGTATGACATGGGGCGGTGCTATCGTAAGACTTCGTGAAGGTATTTGTTAGTATTTGAGAGAGAGATTATGGCGAAAAAGATAGCATTTTTATTCCCGGGACAAGGCTCACAAGCTGTCGGGATGGGGAAAGATTTGTACGATAGTTTTGAAAGTGCAAAGCATGTATTTGATGTAGCAGATAAAACTTTGGGAAGAAGTATTTCTTCAATTTGTTTTGAAGGTCCTGAGGATGATTTAAAACAGACAATAAATACTCAGCCTGCGATAGTTACTATGTCTATTGCAGCAATGGAAACTTTGAAATCACAACTTGGAATAGTTCCAAATTACGTTGCGGGACATTCTTTGGGTGAATATTGTGCAATGTATACAGCAGGCGTTATGTCTTTGGAAACAACTGTAAAAGCTATTCAAAAACGTGCTGATTTGATGGGTTCCGTAAACGGCGGTTCTATGGCAGCAGTTTTGAATGCAACTGAAGAGCAGTTAAAAGCGGGCTTGGCTGAAGGTTCAAAGGTTGGATATGTTGATGTTGCAAACTATAATTCTCCTGCTCAGGTTGTGATTACCGGTGATGAAAATGCAGTTAAAGCAGCAGGTGATTATATGCTTACCAATGGTGTCAGACGAGTTGTTCCGCTTGCAGTTTCGGGAGCTTTCCATTCAAAATTTATGGAGAATGCAGGTAGAGATTTTGCAAATTTTGTATCAACTTTAGAATTGAGTAATGCAGAAATACCTGTAATAACAAACGTTGATGCTGAGCCGACAATGTTGGCAGAAGATTTCAGAGAAAAAATGCCTCGTCAGATATACTCATCAGTTCATTGGACACAAACTATTGAAAAAATGGTTGCTAACGGTGTAGAAATTTTTGTAGAAATAGGCCCTGGCAAAGTTTTGGCAGGATTGAATAAGAAGATCGCACCGGAATATACAGTTTACAGTGTTAATGACAAAGAATCTTTGCAGGTGACTGTTGAGGCATTGAAGGGAGAATTGGCCTTAGTTTAGTATGTTTGTGTTATAATAAATGTATTGAATTTAGGTTATATGTGTTGTAATTAATTGATTTTAAAAAAATAAGGAGAAAATCTAATGACAGAGAGAAAAATTGCTTTAATCACAGGTGGATCTCGTGGTATCGGGTTTAGCTGTGCAAAAGAATTGGCAAATGCAGGATGTGATATTATTATCAATGATATTTGTGATGCTGCAACTGCACAACCTGCTATTGATGAAATTAAGGCATTGGGTGTAAATGCGTATTTTTATCAATTTGACGTATCAAATGATGCACAAGTTCAAGAAGCAGTTGAAAAAATGATTGCAGAACATGGCAAAATTGATATTTTGTTGAATAATGCGGGTATTACAAAAGACGGTTTGTTCGTAAGAATGGATGCTGAACAATGGGAAAGAGTTATCAGAATTAACCTTGGTAGTGCATATTACGTAACACATGCTGTAATCAAACACATGATGAAGGCAAGACAAGGTTCTATTATCAATATGTCAAGTATTGTTGGAGTTCATGGTAATGCAGGTCAAGCAAACTATTCAGCTTCAAAAGCCGGTTTGATTGGTTTGACAAAAACTCTTGCAAAAGAATTTGGTTCAAGAAACATTAGGGTAAACGCAGTATGTCCTGGATTTATTCAAACAGCAATGACAAAGGATCTTGGAAATATTGATGAATACTTGAGTGCAATTCCAATGAGAAGACTTGGAACACCTGAAGATATTGCACATGTTGTGAAATTCTTGGCGCTTGATACAGATTATGTAACAGGCCAAGCAATTGAGGTTGCAGGCGGATTGATGCTGTAAGTTAACGATTTTTAACAAAACGTAGATACTAATGTAAATATGTTGCAAAAAAATCATATGCTTAGTATAATTTTGTTTAAATAGATAGTGATACACTAATTAAGAGGAAGAAAAAATGAGTACATTAGAAAAAGTAAAAAAAGTAGTAGTAGACCAATTAAGCGTAGACGAAGCTTTGGTAACTCCAGAAGCAAGTTTCACAGCTGATTTGGGTGCTGATTCATTAGATACAGTTGAATTGGTTATGGCTTTTGAAGAAGAATTCGGTTGTGAAATTCCTGATGAAGAAGCTGAAAAGATTCAAACTGTTCAAGATGCAGTAAACTACATTGATTCACATTCATAATAGAATAAATAGTTTATTCGTTTAAAAGTTTGCGAGGATGAGATGTTCTCTCATTCTCGCATATTTATTAAAAAGGAATAAGAGATGACAAAAAGAAGAGTAGTAATTACCGGCTTGGGAGCTGTTACACCGTGTGGCGTGGGAATGAACAAGTTCTGGAATTCCATGATTGAAGGTAAGAGCGGTGTTTCAACAATTGAAAATATACCATTGGATGGCCATGCCGTAACAATAGCAGCCGAAATAAAAAACAAAGATTTTAATCCGGAAGATTATATTGATGCAAAAGATGCAAGAAGAATGGACAGATTTACCCAATTCGCAATGGTTGCAGCAGATGAAGCTATTGCAGATTCAGGTATAGATGAAGCAAACATTGATCCATACAGAATCGGTGTTATAGTAAGTTCTGCCGCAGGTGGTTTTAAGACTTTTGAAATAAACCATATTGCGATGATGGAGAAGGGTCCTACAAAGGGTTCTCCATTTACAGTCCCAATGCTTATTGTAGATATTGCATCCGGCAGGATTTCAATTAAACATGGCTATAAAGGCTTAAATAAAGTAGTTTGTTCTGCATGTGCGACAGGTACACACTCTGTTGGTGATGCTTTCAGAAGTATACAATATGGAGATGCAGATGTAGTTGTTGCAGGAGGTTGCGAGGCTACAATAACCACTTTGGGGGTTGGCGCATTCACGGCTTGTCGTGCGCTTTCCAAGAGAAACGATGAACCTCAAAAAGCATCAAGACCTTATGACAAAGACAGAGATGGTTTTGTTATGGGCGAGGGTGCCGGTGTTCTTGTTTTGGAAGAATATGAACATGCTAAAAAACGTGGTGCAAAAATTTATGCAGAAATTGCAGGTTATGGCCAAACTGCTGATGCACATGATATTGTTGCACCTGATCCGGAAGGTGTTGGTGCCCTAAAATCAATGCAAATGGCATTGGCTGATGCCAATTTAAAGCCGGAAGACGTAGATTATGTAAACTCTCATGGAACAAGTACCGGTCTTGGTGATATGGCAGAATCGCATGCAATTGCACAAATTTTTGGAGACAGAAAGACAAATTCCAATTTGCTTGTAAGCTCTACAAAGAGTATGCATGGTCATATGCTTGGCGCAACAGGTGCTGTTGAAGCTATTGTTTGTGCAAAGGCTATTGAAGAAGGTATTGTACCTCCTACGATAAATCTTGATAACCAGGACGAACATGTTGCTGATCTTGATTATGTACCGCATAAGGCGAGAAAAAAGAAAGTTCGTGCCGCACTTTCAAACTCATTTGGTTTTGGCGGACACAACGCAACACTTGTATTTAAAGAAGTGTAGTAGTAAATACGTAAAAAAAGAACCCTTTTTAAAGGGTTCTTTTTTATTTTGTGTTTTTTGCTATACTTAGTTCTTCCGCTTTGGTCAGTTTTGGATTTTTGAGTTTTTCTTTCAAAATCGCATCAAATATTTTTTGGTACTGAACAGAAGGCTTTATACCTTGTTTTTTGAGGTCATCTCCCGTTATTGTTACTTTTATTTGACGCAAAACATCAAGATATTTTATGGCTGCTTGTAAATCGTGTTTTATTCCGTACAGAAGAATACTTTCAACCGCCATGTTCTCAAAAGCCTTGTATATCTCAAAATCGTTGTGTAGAATCCCAATAGAATTTGAGTCATTTATAATCTTTTTCTCTTGTTTTGTAAGTTCTATCCTTGACAAATCAGGCAGAAGGCCAACGTATATTATCCAAATATTTTTTATCTCTTTTTGGTATTTTTTAACAAGTTCTTCAATATTTATTTTTGGTTTTTTAAATTCTTCCGGTGATACAAGTTTATATATTCCTTCTTTTACAAAAATATCAAACGCAGCCTGCGAGTTTAAATCGAAGGTTTCAATAAGTTCTTTTTTTACCCTTTTATATGACATATCATAGTTAATGTTTCTGAGATATTTTTCTTGAAGTTCTTTTGTATGTTTTTCCAAATCAAAACCAAATCTCACACGAAATTTCAGCCCTCTGATAATTCGTGTAGGGTCATCAGTAAAACTCTCGTCGTGCAAAACTCTTAATGTTTTATTTCTCAGATCCTCTTGACCGCCGACGTAATCGACTATTTCGCCGGTTTTGGTGTTCATAGCAAGAGCGTTTATTGTGAAATCTCTGCGTAGAACATCTTCTTTTAAAGAGCAGCCTATTTTTGTTACGACAGGCAAATGGCCTTTTTGCGGGTAACTTTCTGCTCTTGTTGATGCAAAATCAACAAATTTGCCGTTAACATTGACACGTACCGTCCCAAAATCAGGGTTTTCCTGAATGACCTCACCAAATTTGGAGCAATATTCAATAGCATTGCCGACATACGTGATATCGATATCGAAACTTTCTTTTCCTAAAAGTTTATCTCTGACGACGCCGCCAATGTAATATAGAGAATTATCATATATATTGATGATGTCCATGTTCCATATTTTAGCTTAAAATAGTATGATAAGTAAATAGTTTCCAAAAATTAAAGGAGAAGTATGTTACAAGAGGCTACAAAAGCGATAAACTCAGCATTTAACAACAGTTTTATAAAAAAATTGAGCCAATATCTTCACGATTGCGTGAGAGAAGAAGTTAAAAGTTCGACTTTCAGAAACCTGAAGGCTGACAAGGATAACAAATGGATTTTCTTACCCGGTGAAGAACAGCTTTTTACAAATGGCGAAGAATATTTAAAACTTGATGGCTCCGACAGCAAACTGACTGAGCTTATGATTCAGAGCGAACTGAGTACAAAAGACAAATACCTTATCTACGGCTATCTTTTTTTGGTTGGTAAAAACGGTAAGAGAAAAGGCTATAACGAGTTTTTGACTCCGCTTTTGTATATGCCATGTAAACTTGAAAGAAACGGCGTTAATATAAATTGTATTCCGCAAGACGAAGTTTTGTCCCTCAACACAGGTGCATTAGCTGCGTTGATGAAAAAATCTGATGACGAGGACGAAGTCGATTTGCTTCTTGAGGGTATATTAGACGTAGTACCGGAGCTTCCGATTACCAAAGAAAAATTGGATATTTTCCTAACCACACTGCAATCGGTTGTTCCTGAAGTTGAAATCAGCCAAAGTATAAGCGATAACGAAACAGAAGACAACGTTTCAAAAGACGAAGCTGCTGATTTTTACAAAGAAAAGATAGATGCGGAAAACCTTGATGAGATAATTGAAGAGGAAGAACGAGAGAATGCTCAAAAATCTCAAATCAAGGTTGATAAAGTTGTTGTAACATACCAAAGTGCAATAATATTGACCAAACGTCCTGCCGTAACTGCCGGGGTTTTGCATGAACTAACTCAAATTGCAGAAAAGCCGAGCGGAATATACAGAGAAACAGCGCTGAGTGTAATTAATGATGAATACATTCAATCAAAAGAGAAGTCTGTTATCTTGAAAGATATGAAAGATATAACGGATTTTTATCCTGTTACTCCATTATCTTTGAGTGATTCTCAGGAAAAAGTTATAAAAAATATTGATAATAATAAATTTATTGCAGTGCAAGGCCCTCCGGGAACAGGTAAATCACAAACCATTGTCAACCTTGTTGCGCACTTGATTGCAAACGGCAAAACTGTTCTTGTAGCTTCTCGTATGGACAAGGCGGTTGATGTTGTTGCTGACAGATTGAACGAGCTTGGTGCGCCATATTTGGCACTCCGTGCAGGCAGGTTAAATTATCAGAGAGAATTGAGTGAAAGCCTCAGAGATTTGGCAAATGGTAAAATCGATTTGGATAACGAATATGAGGATAGTCTTTTGGTTGATACAAAAGATATGAAAAACCACCTCAATCTGCTTCAGGAAACAGAAAAGAAGTGTGAGCAAATAATCAAGCTGGAAAAAGACTGGCATGATTTGTCTTTGGAAACCGCAGAACACGAAAAAACTATCGGAGAAATGCAATTTATCAATGTTTCGCTTAAAAAAGGTGAAATTGATATAATTTCAAACATAATAAAAACATTAGAGAAAAATCTTGAAAAGGTCGGATTTTTTGCAAATATCGCAAACTTTACAAGTAAAGGTAAACTGAAAAAGATTTTAAAATTAAAAGATTTTGACGTGACTTATGAAAACCTTTCAAGGCTTGGCGCAGAGCTTGAAGTTGCGCAAATGAACTGGAAGTTGCGTTCAATAGAAGCTGAAATCCAAAAAACAGGTAATTTACATGTCCTTATGGAACAGGTAAGACAATTAAAACGCAAACAAAAGACACTGGCGGTTAATATATTAAAAAACAAGAGACGTGAAGCTCTTAAAGGTCTTTTGAGAGATCAAATTAAACGACAAAGACTTCACGTACACGCAAAATCTCTGCTTGAACGTAAGAAAAATCTTCAAAGCAGATTGTTGGAAGAAGAAGATTTCAAACCTTTATTGGAAGCATTTCCTTGCTGGTGCGTTACAACCTATGCGGTATCAGGTTCTCTGCCTATGAAACCGGGTATGTTTGATGTTGCAATTATTGATGAAGCTTCTCAATGCGATATTGCAAGTTGTTTCCCAATACTTTTCAGGGCAAAACGTGCAGTAATTGTGGGTGATGACAAACAGTTACCACACCTTTCATTCTTGGAAAAAGCAAAAGAGCAATCTTTTATGAGCCAATACGGTATCCCTGATAAATATCAATTGATGTGGAGATTCAGAACAAATTCAATGTTTGATTTGGCAGACTATTATTCTATGAATTCAGTTATGCTTGATGAACATTTTAGAAGTCTTCCGCCAATTATTAATTTTTCAAATGAAGAATTTTACTCAAACAGAATTCGTGTTATGAGAAAAGATTTTGGCGATCAAAAAGTATTAGAACTCGTCCAGGTGCCTGACGGTAAAGTTGATGCAGATGCAACACGTAATATTCCTGAAGTTGAGGCGGTACTTAAAAGATTACATGAAATTGTTATAGAAGATGAAAGAAAGAATCCGGACAATCCTGTATCTATCGGTATAATTTCACCGTTCAGAGCGCAGGTTGAACAGTTGAAGACATCACTTTCCAAGATATTGTCTGACCATATGATAAGAAAACATCAGATAGAAATAGGTACGGCGCATACGTTCCAAGGAGATGAACGTGATATAATCCTTATGTCATGGGCTTTTGCAGATAATAGCCATGCACAGAGTGCAACCTTCTTACAAAAACCAAACTTATTCAATGTTGCTATTACGAGAGGAAGATATAAAGTAATTAACTTTGTGTCAAGAAATGTTGATAATTTACCTGAAGGACACTTTAGAAACTATATTTCTTATATAAAAGAATACGAAAACAAGCGTGAAGCTATCGAGAATTTGCAAATAGATGAAAACGAATATAAGAATTCATTAGAACGCGAAATTGCAACCGAGATGCGAGAACTCGGACACGAGGTTCAGGCAGGTGCGGATATTGCAGGTCTGAGTGCGGATTTGCTTGTAGATAAGAAGTTTGTTGTTGAAATAGATGGTCTTGAAGATAATAAACGTCAAGCGGTTTCTAACATGAAAAAACAAGCAATTCTTGAACGTTGCGGTTTCAAGGTAAAACGTATAACCTATCGTGAATGGAAATATTCACCAAAAGTCTGCCTTGACAGAGTTTTGATTGAAGAATAATAACAAAACAAAGTTAGTAATACTTTGACAACAAATTTTCTATTCTTTGGTTTGCAGAGTCTATTTTGCATGCAAGTTCAGGATCGTTTTTGGCTTTTTGGGCTATTGTTTCAATGGCTTGAATTGTTTCTGAATTTGAATTTCTGTATATAAACATATCAAGCCCTGCTCTTATACCCATTTCTATAGCCTGTACCGTGCCAAAATCTGCAACACCCTTCATTACCATATCGTCTGAAATTGCAACCCCTTCAAACTTTAGGTTATTCTTCAGGTAATCTATGGCCTTTTTGCTCAGACTTGTCGGGATAGGCTCTTTTTCAAAACAAGTACAATGCAGATGCGCAACCATTATCATATCCGCAGTCTTTGCACATGCTGCAAACGGTTTGATATGAGTGCTTTCCATCTCTTTCAACGGCAAATTAATCTCAGGTAATGTCAGGTGGCTGTCTGCGTTGGCATCGCCGTGACCGGGAAAATGTTTGACGCATGGAATTATACCGTTTTTTCTGTATGTTTCAGAAACTATTTTTTCTGCTTCAATTACATCTTCTACCCTGTTTGAAAAGGCTCTTTCTCCGATTATCGGGTTATTCGGGTTTGTATTTACATCAATGCATGGTGCAAAATTCAGGTTCAAGCCATATGATACAAGTTCTTTTGCAATTTCTTTGGTTTGTTGTTCTAAAAATTGCAACCCTTTTTCGTATGCGTATTTTGCGGAAAGGTATTTTTTGCCGTTATGAATATTTTCTGTCCTTTCAACACGGCCACCCTCTTGATCTATGGACAATAAAACGGGATATTTTGCAAGTCTTTTGCATTCTTTGACAAGGCTTTGAAATTGTTCTTTTGTTTGAATATCTTTTGAAAAGAATATTATGCCCCCAAGACCTTCTCCAAGGGCTCTTTTATACCCATCACCCTCCGTTCCGAGTATAAACATTCTGTATACTTTTTCTTTTAAGTTCATAAAACAGTTCCGTATAGTTCAAACAAATCCGTAAGATTGCCCGTTTTTATTACATATTGAATCTTATCATTTATAGCTTCGGTATTTTTTGGTATTTTAAGGCTTTCAGGCAGCTTGATGTCATCTGTTGTTTTGGTATTTACAAAGCCTTCATTTAATATTAAAAATTCTCTGTACACATCAAGCACCCTGATATATTCGGGATTGATCTGATAATCAAGTCCAAGATAATATTTGGCATCTTTTTTTAGCTGGTCAAAGTAATTCTTAGAAAAATCAACTTCTTCAACAGCTTCTTTTTCGTCATAAGTTCCGCCAATACACGGATTATTTATAATCTCCTGACTTCCTTGTGATTTTATATATATAGCCCAAAGCATACAACCAAGACAAAAGCCAACGTTATTGTTTACTATTTGCAATAGTTTTTGATAATACATTTTGAATTGGGTTTTTCTTTGTCCCAGATTTTTAAACTTTGATATTTCTTTGTATACGTAGTCTATATTTATAGATAAGATACTTGTATGTCTTGCAAATCCCGGATCAAACAGTACGCTCATAAGTTAACTCCCTTTTTTCTTTATTTTAGCACAAAAAATTCCGCCCTAAAAAGAGCGGAATTTTCTGAACTGATAAATTATTCAGCATCAACAAACTTGTATACAAAAGCTGCAACAACAGCACCTACAAAGTTTGCCAAAATAGTCCAAGCTAAGCACTTCCAGCACGCAATACCTGCAACGCCCAGAGCAACGGCAACAGCAGGGTTGAATGCACCGTGGCAAAGAACTCCGCCAACGGCAAATGCACCAACGGTTACCGTAGAACCGATTGCCAAGCCGTAGAATGAATTGCCTTCAACTTTTTTAGAAGTTGCAACGCACAATACCACGTAGCAAAGTGCAAATGTGAATAAAAATTCACCAACTACAAGTTCGCATATGCCAAACGGGCATGTGCATGTTACAGGATCAGCAGGTGCCGCATGCATTAATGTGCATATAATTGCGCAAACACCACCAAGAACTTGTGCAATCCAATAAGGAAGAACTTGTTTCCAATCCAAAGCACCTCTGATTGCTGCAGCAAGTGAAACTGCAGGATTGTAGTGACCGCCTGAAATGTGTCCGCCTGCATATACCATAATCATTAGTGAAAAACCGATTGCGATTGCAGGAATTACACCTTGAGCACCAAATAGTACCATTGAGCCGACGGTAAATACTAAGAAAAATGTACCGATAAACTCAACTAAGTACTTTCTGAATAAATCTTTCATGTCTCTTTCTCCTATTTAAAAAAAATAATTTAACGACTGTTATATAATACTACTTTTTTATATTTTGGGCAAGTCTGTTTTTATTGTATATTAATAGTATGTTTTACTTTGATGAAATTAACGGAAAACGTATTTTGAAATCAGATGCCCTGCCTGATCTGAGACATCTTTTTACAACACGTGATATTATCATAAAGTCTAAAGAGCCTGAAATGGTGGATATTGTTGAAGAAAACAAAAAGATTATTTGCGATTATCTGGAAGTAAAAACCCTTATTCATCCAAAACAAACTCATAGTGCAAATATTCAGTTTGCAAGTCCGGAACGAAAGGAATATCCTGGGACGGACGCACTTATTTTGGACAATACGGAACAGGCAGTTTTTTTAAATTTTGCAGATTGTACACCTGTTATTTTATACGATAAAAAACGTCATATCGCTGCAATTTCTCATGCAGGTTGGCGTGGTACAGCCCAAAAAATAGCCCCAAAGACTGTTATCAAAATGAGTTCGGATCCGAAGGATATTATAGCGGTAATAGGGCCTGCAATATCTTTGTGTTGTTACGAGGTCGGTGAAGATGTTTTTAATCAGTTAAAGGCGACAGTTAAAGATTTTGAAGGTTTATGTGACGGTAATAAAGTCGACTTGAAGGGTATAAATGCAAGACAATTAGAAGAAATCGGGATTGAAACAATCGATATTTGCCCGTATTGTACCGTTTGTAATAATGATAAATTCTTTTCGTACAGAAAAGAAAACGGAACAACTAACAGACATAGTGCCGTCATAAGATTATAAAAAGGCAGTCTTTTTAAAGACTGCCTTTATTATATTTTCCTTGTTGTATCTTATTTAGCTTCAACAAGAATATCTTCTAAACCTTCAACGACAGGTTCTTCAACTACTTCTTTTTCAGGTAGAGGATATACAATATGACCTTTTTCGCTTCTGTCATTAAGGACAGTTCCGTTTTTAGGTGCGATATTTATAGAGTTTGCATAACCAATGTTTGAAGATCTTGTAAGAGTGATTTTGCCGTCTTTTGCGTTGCTTCTGATTACAATATCGTTACCGGAAGTTAGGTCACCGCTCACGTATACGTTGTTGTTTTCACTCTTGATGTTTAAATCATTTGCACTTTCTACATTACCTTTTATAATTAAACCTGAACCACCGGCCTTGCCTGTATCTTTGATTGTTACAGTACCGATACCTTCAGCTGTTTTTAGGTCTTCAGGACGGTTAGAAATGTCAGCACTTCCTTTAATGTACATTCCTGAACTATCTCTACGAGAAAGAACACTCACATCTCCGCCGTTGCTTGAAATGTTTCCGTCAACATACATAAACCCGTTGTCATTGAAGATTTCCAATTCACCTGAACCGGCATTGATAGTTGCATATTCTTTCATCCCGCCTTTACCGGTGTTTATTATGTTAGTTAGGCCGCTTTCATTTGTTAATTCTGCGTCGTGGTTAATTTTTAGCATATTGCCTTCGTTCACAATACCGATGTTACCGGATTTCGTTTTTGCACTTCCGTTAACGACGAGGTTTCCGTCTGAACTTGTAATTGAAATAATACCGTTTTCGTTTTCAGCATTACCAAACATATGTAGACCGTCTTTGCCGGTATTTCTAAGAATTACAGAACCGTCTTTTTCTGTTGATAATGTGCTCTTAGAAGATACAGCCAATTTGTCGCCAATGTTTGAAACGTTGATGTTGCCACCTTCTGATGAGATATTATTATTGATTGTCAAAACACCTGCTCTGTTGTCAAGAGTTACATCTTTATCGGCAGAAATTTCGCCGTTGACGAACAAACCGCCCTTAGACAAGTTTTTAATGTAAACGTCGTTTGTTGATTCGATTTGAGATGTTTTTGCAATCATTGTATTGCTGTTCTTATCGCTGTTGATAATTTGAAAAGCTTTATCGCCAACGTGTTGAACTTTT
>JBGUSD010000008.1:0-3207 GCA_045132355.1 Candidatus Gastranaerophilaceae bacterium | reverse complement strand
TGGCAAAGTCGTAAATGAATACCTTGGAAAAGTCGTAAGCGGCGGTAGAGTTGAAATTCCAAATGATTCAAAATTCTTTGAAGAAGTAATGAAATTATTGTTCCAAAACGAAATTCATCCTGACTCAAAACAAATATTGTCGGGAGCTGCTTGGGAGCAAGGTTTGGCTGAATTTAGAAGTAAATTCCTTAAAGAAATCGGAAACCATGAATATTTTGCAAAATTCTTCCACAAAATCAATGACGGAACAAAATCAACAGCGACAGCATACGAGAAATTCCTTCTGATAGGTTGTTCACCTGAACAAATGCTTTCAAATACAGTAAAACAAATGTTTAATACAAGAAAATGGTTAAAGATTTTTGGCGGCTTTGCGCTTGGCCTTTTGGCAGTAACGGTTGTATCACAATTCTTCTTTGGCAAGATGGAAGACAGGAGAAAAGCAAATGGTAAGTAATACTAATTTATTGGCAGTAAAACTGAATACGCTAAACCCTGTCGGGCCTGTTGCAAGTCCTGTCAAACCGATATTGCCGGCCACTACATATCCGCAATCATCAAATCTTTTGGAGCAATTTTTGCAAAATGCGGCAATATCTAATGCTCCTTTGGTCAACGGTTCAAATTCTAAACCCGTAAAACCGTACAAAAACGATTTAAGAACTTTATTCACACACAACGAAGCAAAGATTCTTGCTATTGCTCCAAGAATTTTCAATGCAAAAGACGTCAACGGAAACGAGTACATTGACGGTTATGAGCAAAATGGCACATTCTTAAATGCCATCGAAAGATTGGACGAGGTTAAAGCTCAAGGCTTTAACACTCTCCATATCTTGCCGATTCACCCACCAGGAAAACAAAAAGCAATGGGTACGGCAGGTTCTATGTATTCACCAAAAGACCTGCTTGAAATAGATCCTGTTCTTATCGACAAGACTGATCCAAGAACTCCGAAAGAGCAGTTCAAAGCCTTTATTGATGCATGTCATGAGCGTGGAATTAGGGTTATGCTTGACCTTCCAAGTTGTGCTTCTTACGATATGTTTCTTGAAAAACCTGAACTTATGGCAATGGAACGTAACGGACTAGCCAAAACGCCTCAGGGATGGAATGATATAAGAATGTTCCAGCCTTGGGAGGATGAAGGCAAGCGTACATTGAACCCTAAACTTTTGCAATTGCACAAAGATTATATTGATATGTGTGTCGATTTGGGCGTAGATGGTATAAGAGCTGACGTTGCAAGGGCGAAACCTGTTGAATTTTGGGATATTATAATTCCGTATTCAAGACGTCTTGATCCGGGTTTTGGCTGGCTTGCTGAAACATATACTTATGAAGATGCATCTCCGCAGGCAAATATGCCTTATGACAGACCTGAAGATTCTTTGCGTGCAGGATTTGATATGATTTATGGCCAATACCATATATTCCACGAATGGGCAACAGCTTCCGAATTTATGAATTACGTAAAATCAGAGCTTGAAATGTCATACAATGTGGACAAGGGTAAATCTATAATCGGATCATTTGCAACACATGACGATATATCCCCAATGTATCACGGGAAAACTGATTATTGCAATCTGACAAGCGGTTTGCAAGCAACTTTGCCAATGTTGAATCCGTACATTGTTGATGGTTTTCAAACGGGTGATTATTACGCATATCCTTATGAGAATAAATACAGTACAAATTCTGCAACAGACAGTCACGAAATGTACGTACATCACGGCAAACTGGATATTTTTAACCTTTCCAGAAAGCCTGGCGGTAAAAACCCTGAGGTAGGGCAGTTTATGACTGAATGTTTTAAACTTAAAGATAAATATGCAGACATAATAAACAAAGGTTCGTTTATTGAGCTTGACAAATCAGGTGATTCCACAGATCAGATAATTGCATATGCAAGGCATTATAGGGGCAGAACGCTTTTGGTTGTTGCAAATAAAAATATTGACCGGCCAATTTCATGCAAAGTAAAAGTTCCGACATTAAAAGCAGATCAAAAACTTAAAAATCTTCTCCCAAAATATGGTCAGGAAAGTACTTTGCAAGCTGCAAATAATGAACTTAGAGTAAACTTGGGTCCAGCAAGAATTCACGTATTTGAGATAGATACTCCTCAGATTGAAAATAATACAATGAAAGTATACAAACAACACTAAATTTTACTAATACTTTTGTTTGTTATATAATTTTTTTGAGGATAGAAAAATGTTACTTGAATTTTTACACTCAAAGATACACAGAGCAACTGTTACAGACGCAAATCTTAACTATGTTGGCTCGGTTACAATAGATGAAACTCTGCTAAAAGCCGCAAATATAAAGGTCGGGCAAAAAGTTGATATTTTAGATATTAATAATGGCGAAAGATTTCAGACCTATGTCATTAAGGGGGAAGCAGATTCAGGTTGTATATGCTTGAATGGAGCTGCCGCACGTAAAGTCCAACCGGGTGATAAGGTTATAATTGTAACATACGCATACTTTACTCCTGAAGAAGCTGAAGAATTTGAACCAACAGTTGTTATGGTTGACGATAACAACAAAATCAAGCACTAGGCGTTTACACAGGGAGTTTTACGCAGAACTCTGTTCTGACGTTTTCTTCGCTTTCAACAGTGATTTCACCACCGTGTGATACCGCAATTTGTTGTGAAAGGTACAATCCAAGTCCTGTTCCGATTTTACGGAATTTTTTTGCTGCGGAATAGTATTTGTTGAATATCATCTTTATTTCGTCTTTTGGAATACCTTGTCCGTAGTCTATGATAGAAATTGTTATATAGCCTTGTATTTCACCAGTTTTAATATCGATTCTGTCTTTTGTGTTGCTGTGAGAAATTGCATTTGAAATCAGGTTTTTGATAATACGTGTAAGTTGCATTTTATCTGCATTTACGGATAAATTTCTCTCAGGTTCAAAATGTATTGTTATGCCGGAATTTTTTGCAATAGGTTGTGTTTCTTCAACAATTCCTTCGATAAACGGGTTCAGTAAAATAGTTTCTTTCAAAAGACTTATACCGGTTTCTTTTATCTTGTATGTTTCCAAAAGGATTTGAACAAGATCCAGCAATTCTTTGTTTGAAGTTTGCATATTCAAAAGAGCAACTTTTTGCTTTTCTGATATTTCGCCAAATTTGCCGTCAAGAAGGAATTCAACAATATTGGATTCGGCAACAATAGGAACTTTAA
>JBGUSD010000007.1:0-7731 GCA_045132355.1 Candidatus Gastranaerophilaceae bacterium | reverse complement strand
CAAAGTTCATCTTTGGGTGCTGATGTTGCCGGACAAATTATGAGTAAACCATATTCATTATTCTTCGCATCAGGTTTCTTGTTACTTTTGGCTATAACCGGTCCTATTACAGGGCTACCGTGGTTTCCGTTTTTGATGTTTGCGGTAGGTATTGCGGTTGCAGGCTTCTCAGTATTAATTAATGCCGATGTACAATCACAACTTGGACAGTTGGAAAATGTACGTCAAAATATGCAGGATTTGGTTAATCCGAACAGAATGTATGAACGATTGGGTGTTGATGTATTGAGCTTGCAAGTAGGTTCCAATTTGCTTGTGATTGCGGATCCTGATCAGGAAGGTCAACTGCTTGCAAAAATTGCTGCCCTGCGTCAAAGAGTTACGGATGAACTCGGATATATTTTACCAAACATAAGAATTATGGACTCATCTGCATTGGATGCAAATGAGTATATGATATCTATTCGCGGAAATACTGTTGCTACGGGATATGTTTATCCTGGCAGATTGATGGTAATTGCTGACCAGTGGGATTCTATGAAAAAAGATGTTCCTGATGATGCAATTATCGGTATTGACCCTACATATCAAACTCAGGCATATTGGATTACTCCTGAAGATGCCAAAGCTGCAAGATCAGTCACTGCGGTTGATTCAACAGATGTAATTGTTACGCACTTGCAGGAGTGTGTACGTAAGCACGTAGATGATGTCATGACTAAAACAGATGTTTTAAAACTTATGGAACTTGTAAGATCCCAAGACCCTACACTTGTTAACGACCTTGTTCCGACAATTATTTCCACAAGTGATTTGAGAAAGATTTTTGTTAATCTTATAAGAGAAAAAGTTTCAATCAAGGATATTATATTTGTGTTTGAAAGACTATGTGATTATGCAAGATTTTCCAAAGAGCCTGATATTCTGTCAGAACGTTTGAGGGCTGCATTAGGTCGTCAAATATGTTTGTCAAATGTTCAGGATGACAAGGTTTTGTATGCTTTGACATTGTCTCCGGAATGGGAAAAAATCCTCGATGACAGTTGTCAAAGAACAGAGCTTGGTACAATGTTCCTTTTGAATCCGATGCAGGTTCAAGAGCTTATTGAAACAACGGCAACAACTCTGATGAGAGCGCATCAAACTTGTGGCAGACAACCGGTAATTTTGTGTTCTCCGAGAATAAGATTACCGCTTTATCAGTTGCTTGAACGACATATCCCGACAATTGTTGTAATATCATATTCAGAACTGATTACAGATATCAAGGTTGAAGCAATAGACTCTATTGGCGAGTCTTATGCAATGGAATAATAAATGAATAAGATAATAGTATTTTTAATAAATATTTATCAAAAAATTTCTCGCCTTACTCCTCCCGTGTGCAGGTTCACTCCGACGTGTTCTGAATACATGAAGCAAGCAGTTCAAAAGTATGGGGTTATAAAAGGAGGTTGGCTTGGAATAAAAAGGATTTGTCGTTGTCACCCTCTTAACCCCGGAGGATATGATCCCGTTCCTTAAATGTTACAAATTGTGTAATTTGCGTTAAATTTTGAAATTTATGGACTGAAAAATTTTTTATAATCATGTAACAGTGCGAAGAGTATAACTAACGAGGTTCAATATGCCGGGTGATTTTATTCAAATAGGTCAAGCAAATTTCCAAAAAGGTGATATATTAGGAAAGCCCACCACATTCAAAAAAGATGGGCAAACTATGAATCGTGTTCAGCTGAAAAACGGACTTGTTTTTGAGTTTTCTGAACACGAATCAGGCTTTGTAAAGCTTTCAAAACAAGACAGTCTTGAAAAAGTTTCCGTATTTATGAATAATGCAAAAATATACGGCGATTACTCTAAAGATGAGACAAAAGATCAGGCTTATAAAAAGTTATTGCTTGAGGTGAATGGCGATAACAATGAGGTTGATACATCAAAAGACGCAGGCGGTTACAATCCTGAATGCGGTTGTCAATCCGCAGTAGATGATATTGTATATGTTCGAGGATACGATAACAGTATAACTCTTGGCAAAAACGATATGTTAAAGAACCAATTTACTGATGAAATTTACACGTCGCCAAAAACTTACAAAATATAGTTGCAATTTTATATAAAAGTCCGAAGGAAACATTATCCTTCGGATTTTTTGTTTGAAAAATAACATGTTCTTGATATAATCAGGTTATGAAAGATATGTTAGATAAAATTCTTCAAATAGAGAAGAAATATAAGGAACTAGGTGAAACACTGTCAGATCCTGCTGTGATTCAGGATTATAATAAGTTTCGTGATTTGTCAAAGCAGCGCAAATCAATGGAAGAAACAGTTGAATTGTATTATTCATGGAAGAAAGCTGTTGATGCAATAGAAGATGCAAAACAGATGATTCACGAAGAAAAAGACGAAGAGATGAAAGCCTTTTTAAAGGCAGAAATGGAAGAAAACGAGGCAAAACTTCCTGAGTATGAGGAGAGAATGAAGGTTTTGTTGCTGCCGCGAGATCCGATGGATGATAAAGACATTATGCTTGAAATCAGAGGCGGTGCAGGCGGAGATGAAGCAAACATTTTTGCGGGTGATCTTGCCAGGATGTATTTAAAGTTTGCCGACAAACAAGGCTGGCAAACACAAATCCTTTCAAAAACAGAATGTGAAGCCGGCGGATATTCAGAAATTATTATATCAATCAAGGGTGATGCCGTATATTCAAAACTGAAATATGAATCAGGAGTTCACCGTGTTCAGCGTGTTCCTGAAACTGAATCTCAAGGCAGAGTCCACACCTCAACTGCAACTGTTGCGGTTATGCCTGAAGTGGATGATGTTGAAATAGAAATCAGACCGGAAGATATTGAAATGTCTACTGCGCGTTCCGGTGGTGCAGGCGGTCAAAACGTGAACAAAGTTGAAACAGCCGCAAGACTTTTCCACAAACCAACAGGAATTATGATTTTTTGTACAGAAGAACGTTCACAATTACAAAACAAAGAACGTGCAATGCAAATTCTGCGTTCAAAATTGTACGATTTGGAAGTCCAAAAGCAGATGCAGGAGATTACGGACCTTCGCCGCTCACAAGTAGGTACGGGAGATAGGTCAGAACGTATCAGAACGTATAACTTCCCGCAAGGCAGATTGACAGACCACAGAATAGGCCAAAACCTTAACGTTTGGACTGTAATTGACGGCGATTTGGAAGAACTTATAAATCTTTTAATAGAGTATGACCAAAAGTTAAAGCTTGAGAAGTTGGCGCAAGTGGAATAGGTCGGTGCAAATGGAAAGAAAATGTGTCGGTTGTGGGAAATTAAAAGATAGAAAATCTTTAATTAAAATTACGGCACAAAATCCGCATGGGGACATCATTGTGAATGGTGGCCCAAAAATATTTGGCAGATCTGCATATCTTTGTTATAATAATACTTGTATTGAAAATGCGTTTAAGAAGGATAAATTAAAAAAAGCTTTAAAATCCCCTGTGTCGCAGGATTTGAAAGGGAAATTACTAAATGAGTTATGAAACAGTAAGAATAAATGAATTAGCAAAAGAGCTTGGCCGTCCAAGTAAAGAAGTTGTCGAGAAGTTTGCTGAAATAGGTATTAAAGGCAAAACTCACTCAAGCACTGTTACTATGGATCAGGTAAAATTGCTTAAAGATTTCCTTGCAAGCGGCGGGGTAAAAGAGGTCAAAAAACCGAAAGCATTTGTTGTAAAGAAGGCAAAAATCGCTGATGCTGAAGTTTCGGCTCAAGAAGAAGAAAAGCCAAAACAAATTGAGGAAGACAAACCTTCAAGACCAACTATTGAGGTTGTAAAACGACCTCAGGCCAGAGTTGAGATTGTAAGAAAAGCTCCGCCAAAAACGGAAAGACCTCAAAGACCGGAAAGACCTGCAAAGCCTGTTGGCGATAAAAAATTCCCTCCAAAAGACGGTGAAAAACGTGAAGGTGAAAGACCTGCCCGCAAGCCTTTTAATAGAGATGCTGCACCCGGCGAAAAGAAGCCTATCCAACGTCATATCATTCCTCAGGATATTTATGAAAATAAGGGCGGTTCAAGAAAACGTTCAGATGGCAAGAGAAAAGACAAAGATTTTAACTCTAAAAAAGAAGAACAAGAGAGAATTTCGCTAGAAAAAGCCGCAGCACAAAAGCATAAAAAAAGAGTTCACAAAGACGAGGCAGTAGAAGAAGTTAAACAGATTGTTGTAGATAGAGCCATGACGATTTCAGAACTTTCCGAAAAAATTCAAAAAAGTCCTGCAGAAATTGTGAAATTCCTTATGATGAACGGCGTAATGGCCACGGTTAACCAACTTATCGATATTGATGTTATCAAGAAGGTTTGTGCGGAATATGAGCTTGAAGTCTTAGATGAAGATATAGATGCCTTTATGGAAGAAGAGCTTGAAAAAGAGGAAAAACAGAAGGCTTTGTCGGAAGTTGATAAAAAGTTATTGAAAAAACGTGCTCCTGTTGTATCAATTATGGGTCACGTCGATCACGGTAAAACAACATTATTGGATAGTATCAGAGCTTCAAAACACAAAATTGTTGCGACCGAAGTTGGTGGCATTACCCAATCCATTGGTGCTTATACCGTTTATCTTGATAACAAACAAGAAAAGAAAATTGTATTTGTCGATACCCCGGGTCACGAAGCATTTACAGAAATGCGTGCCCGCGGTGCAAAAGCAACTGATATTGCAATTCTTGTAGTTGCGGCAGACGATGGTATAATGCCTCAGACAATTGAAGCGATTAGCCACGCAAAAGCTGCAGAAGTGCCGATTATTGTTGCTGTTAATAAAATTGATAAGCCTGGCGCAAATCCAGACAAAATATTGCAGCAGTTGACAGAACACGGCCTTGTTCCTGAAGAATGGGGTGGTGATACAATTACTGTTAAAGTTTCAGCTCTACAAGGCATTGGTATAGATGAACTATTGGAATATATATTGCTTGTAGCTGATGTTCAGGATTTGAAAGCCAACCCTAAAGCCGAAGCGTCAGGTGTTGTCATTGAAGCAAACTTAGATAAGGGAAAAGGTCCTGTTGCAACACTCTTGGTTCAAAACGGTACCTTGAGAGTCGGCAATTGTATCGTTGTTGGTACTGCTTGCGGTCGTATAAGGGCGTTGTTGTCTGATAGTGGCGAAAAAATTCAAAAGGCTGAACCATCAACCCCTGTTGAAATATTAGGTTTGACCGAAGTCCCACAGGCCGGTGATTATTTTGAAGTTGTTAAAAACGAAAAAGAAATGAAAGCAATTGTTGATAAGCGCCGTGAAAAAGCTCGTGATAAGAGATTAGAGGCTATGCTTCCAGCCCACATCAGACGAGAAGCTGTTGCAGGAGAAGAAGATATTCCGCAACTGAATTTGATTATCAAGGCGAACACTCATGGTGCGGCGGAAGCTGTATCACAGGCTATTGCGGGTCTTGAATCAAAAGAGATTAAGACAAAAATTATTCACGTTGGTGTTGGTGATATATCTGAAGCTGACGTTATGTTGGCAGCAGCATCAGGCGCATTAATACTTGGTTTTACGGTAAAAGAAGATGGAAAAGCGCTTGCTGCGGCTGAAAAAGAAGGTGTTACAATCAAAAAATACGATATTATTTATCAAATCTTGGAAGATATTGAAAAAACCATGCTTTCACTTCTTGAACCGGAAATTAAAGAGGTTGAACTTGGTAAAGCTGAAGTTCGTCAGGTATTTACAATTGGCAAGACAACCAAGATTGCAGGCTGTTATGTTACTGAAGGCAAGATTGTCAGAAGCAAAGATGCCGTACTTATTCGTAACGGACAGGAAATCTTTAAAGGTGCTATTGATCAGCTTAAACGTTTCAAAGATGATGTTAAAGAAGTTGCGCAAGGTTTTGAATGCGGTATTTCTTTTACTAAATGGAATGACATCGAAATCGGCGATATAATTGAAGTTTCAACAACGGAAGAAGTTGAACGCAAAGAAATATAATTTTATTCACGGAGAATATTATGACATTAAGAAACGAACGTGTTAGGAAAGAACTTATGCGAGATATATCCGACATCTTGAGAAAAGAAGTCAGAGGGCTGGCAGGCGTTGTGTCTGTTGTTGATGTGGAAGTATCTCATGACAATTCGTTTGCAAAAGTTATATACAGCGTTTTAGGATCTCCTGAGCAGATAGAAAAAACCAAAGAAATTATAGAGAAAAGCACCCCAAAAGTCAGATTTGAGGTTGGTAAACGTATAAGGTTAAGACTTACCCCTGAATTAAAATTCGTTTATACAGATTCTTTTGAAAAAGGTTCACGTGTAACAGAAATTATCGATAAAATTTCTCGTGGGGAAATATAAGCGTGGTTTTTGGGTTTTTGAATATAAAAAAGCCTAAAGGTATAACCTCTCATGACGTTGTTGCAAAAATCCGCAAAGTCGCAAAAATCAAACAGGTAGGTCATACCGGGACTCTTGACCCATTTGCGGAGGGAGTTTTGCCAATCTGTGTAGGTAAGGCGACAAGACTTATTGAATACCTGCCTGATGACAAAGAGTATATTGCAACCGTTCAATTTGGGAAAAATACGGATACATATGATATTGACGGAGTTGTAATTGCGGAATTTGATAAAAAAGTGAATAGAGAGGAAATTCTTTCTGCATTAAAAGCGTTTCAGGGTGAAATAACTCAACTTCCGCCTGTATATTCCGCTATCAAAGTTAACGGCAAAAAACTGTATGATTATGCAAGAGCAGGACAGGATGTGGAAATTCAACCCAGAAAGGTTTTTATACACAATGCCGAGTTGTTGGATTTTGATGAGGAAAATCAAACAGCAAGGTTAAAGGTGGCATGCTCAAAAGGTACATATATTCGATCAATTGCGTATGATCTTGGAAAAATTCTGAATTGCGGTGCATATTTGTCAGAGCTCTTGAGAACCAAAGCCGGTAAATTTTGTATTGAAAAAGCGTTGAATCTGGAAGACTTAAAAGAGGTATCAGATGTTGAAAGAAGTCTTACAAACCCGCTATGTGTGATTGATTTGCCAAAACTTGAGATTACAGATAAAGAGCATGAAAAGGTTATTCAAGGGCAGGCTTTTGTTAACAATTCTGTACAAAGCAACTCTTTTTTGATTTTGATTTATAATAATAGTATAGATGCGGTTGCATTTGTTGAGGATAATACAGTTAAAGTTAAAAAGGTATTTGTATGAAAAGATTTTTGATAAGCATAATGACGCTGTTGATGTGCGCTAATATGTCTTTTGCACAAGAATATAAGTGTGTTGCTCCGTATGATTTGAGTCATGGGGCGTCAAGATTTATGAGTAACATTACGGGGTCTAATTTTATAGGTGAACAGGTTGCTCAGGCCGTTATGAAAAAATCAATGGCAAAGAATATTCAGGGTAAGATGAGTGCCAATTTGAATTCATATAGTGTTAAAGATTTGAAAAAAGGCATATTCAAATCATTTACGGTAAAGGGTAAAAATATAGTTCTTGACGGTGTTCATTTTTCAAGTTTAAAAATGAGTACGCTTTGTAATTTTAATTACGTGGTATTGGAACGCAATAAAAAACCTGTATTCAAAGAAGATTTGCCTATGGCGTTTGAAGCTGTCTTCTCTGAAGATGATATTAACCAAACCATGAAAACATCATCATACAAGAAGATTATTGAGGATTTGAATAAATTTGGCGGAAGCTGGGGTATATTCAGTATAT
>JBGUSD010000006.1:0-13701 GCA_045132355.1 Candidatus Gastranaerophilaceae bacterium | reverse complement strand
TTATTTCAATATGTAACTCAAAAGAGTTCTGACGCCTGCGCCTGTTGCACCTTTGATAAATTCCTGCTGAGGTTTTTCCAAAAATGCAGTACCTGCAATATCAAGGTGTGCCCATTTTACGTCTTTTACAAATTCCTGTAGAAATACGCCTGCGGCTGATGCCCCGCCGTATCTTGAACCTGTGTTTTTCATATCTGCAATGTCTGATTTCAGACTGTCAAAATATTCTTTGAACATTGGTAATTGCCAATATTTTTCGCCAACACTTTTTGCAGTTGATATGATGTCTTTTATTAAGTTTTCGTCATTACCCATAATACCTGATGCGTGAGTTCCGAGCGCAACCATACAAGCACCTGTAAGTGTTGCAATGTCTATCACCTCATCAACTCCGAGTTCGCACGCATAGCACAGAGCATCTGCAAGAGTTAATCTTCCTTCTGCGTCGGTATTATCGACTTCGATAGTTTTACCGTTCTTTGCGGTTAAGATATCGCCCGGTTTGTAAGATGTTCCTGACGGCATATTTTCACAAGCCGCTATAATACCGTGAACTTCTACGTTTGGGTTGAATTCTTTTAATGCTCTCATAACCCCAAGAACACAAGCTGCACCTGACATATCATCTCTCATAGTAAGCATGGATGCAGCAGGTTTCAAATCCAATCCGCCTGAATCAAAACATATGCCCTTACCTATTATAGCTATACGTTTTTTAGGGTTTGGACAAGTGTATTTCATATGGATAAATTTTGGAGGTTGAGCGCTTCCTTGTCCTACTGCCAAATATGCACCCATCTTCATTTCTTCTATTTCAGGTTTATCATAAACTTTTGTCTCTATTCCCTCTAAACCTTTTGCTATTTCTGCAAGCTTTGACGGTGTTGCATAAGCCGCAGGTTCGTTTGCAAGATCACGAGTAAATTTCATAGCTTCGCCAAAAGCTTTGCCTTGTCTAACCTGTTCTTCTGAAACATTTGCAAAAGTTATTTCATCAACTCTGGTGGCCTTTTCACTCTTATATTTGTCAAATGCGTAGTCTGCAAGCATAGCGCCTATTACACCGAATTTGCCGTAGTCAAAGCCTAAATCAAAATCAAAAGCGGCGGTTTTGACATGCATTTGTTGTAATTTTTTAACTGCTTTATAGACGACTTCTCTTGCTGTGTTTTCGCAAAAATCGCTGCGTTTTCCGCAGCCTACAACCAAAATCTTGTGTGCGGGAATTTTGTCATAAGTTTGCAAAAGATATGTTTGTCCTGTTTTTCCTTTAAAATCATCACGGTCGATTGCGTATGTGTTAGCAATTTCTTGTGAGGTCTTTTCCCCCTCAAACATACTGATAACAAGCGCATCTACACTCATATTTTTGACATCATTTGATACTTTAATTTCCATATGTCTCTCTCCTTTTTTTATGCCAATTATAACATTTATATTCTAAATAGTAAATTGTATAACTAAATACAGTAATTGGTGGAGGTTAATTTTTGTCGGATAATCTATGTTATTATTATGGCTAAACCTGATTCTTTCAAATTCATCAATATCCCAAAAGATTTAAACTCCGAAAGTGTGCTTGAGGTTGTTGATATGCTGAATGATTTTGCTGTGTCTAACGAGAGGAAAATGTTGATAAACTTTAGTGAAACATCAGCCGCTACCCCAAGCGGTTTGACCCCACTCCTATGTTATTTGCGAGATTTACCTCGCATAAAAAAGTTTCATGGAATAATTGTACACAGTAATAATGCAGAATTGGATGGCACTATAACCAGAATGGGTTTTTATAACCATTTAGGGCTTAAAGATGATTTTGGTCGAAGTGAAGAAGAAATAGAGTTGGCTAAAGAGCTTTATTGCTTTAATACAACAACTCCGGAAAAAGATATTATAGATGTTAATGAAAAGATAATATACAGCTTTACTTCCACGAGCAAAAAAGAGAACTTTAAAAAGGCTGTAAGTTGGTGTATCCCTGAAATTGTTGACAATGCAAGGACACACTCAATGTCTCCTGAATGCGTTTTGTATGCACAGAACCACAAACACGGGAGGTTTACCGAATTTTGCGTGGCGGACAGAGGTTTAGGAATTCAAGAAACAATGGGCGATAAGGATATAGTGAATGCCCTGCTTCGCTGTATAACTCAAGAAAAGGGTGTAAATTCCGAAGGTATGGGTAACGGATTACACTATACCTCAGAACTTATAAAAAATGACAAGTCTGAAAACCAAAGTTACTTAAGAATACTATCGGGAGATGCTATGCTTGAGATAAAAAGCGGTAAAAAAACCAGAATAACCCAATATGCGCCTTATTGGAAAGGTACGGTTGTAACTTTAGGTTTAAGTGATAATATAAAAAGTAGCATAGAAGATATAAAAGGTTCAGAAGTAGATTTACCTGAAGATTTACCCAATTTTTATTTATAACGAGGTTTTTATGGAAATAGTACTAAAAGAAACAGGTCAGATATTAGGTCTAAGAGAAACGGGTAATCGTTTTAGACAGATGATGGAAGAAGCACTGAAAAAAAATGAGACAGTGTTGATTGATTTTGACGGAGTAGAATCCATATCAAGCTCGTTTGCAGATGAATTTATTGCGAAAGCATATGTAAATGATAAGGATTTGTTTACGGAACTTGTAAAAATAAAAAATGCAAATGACTTTGTACGTGTCATAATCAATTCAAGCTTAAAAGAACGATTGACACAAACTGATTTGTAACGAAATGTAAAAATAAATTTACATGGGGCTGAAACCCAAGTATAATGCTCAATGATATGATATGATATGATATGATGCGGTGCGGGGCAAAGCTTTTGCCTTTCGTGTTTTAATATATCTATAAAGTGATGTGCATTCTAAGAGTATAAACACAAAAGGAGATTTATATGAGTTTTAAAGTTAATTCGTCAGGAAATCTGGACAGCGTGTATGGAAATAACCTGTCTAAAGCCAGTACTTCAGATCAAAAATTAAATACTGTTTGGGGTAATAATCTGAAATCCCAGAAACAAGATGACAACGGGGTAAAAGTAGTCTTTAAGGATGACGGTTCTTATGAAAAAATTATGGATTACGACGGTGATGGTAAACCTGATATTTCAATTATTTTTAACAAAGATAATGTACAAACAGGGCTAATAAATTATTCATATGGTGAAAGAGAATATTATAATCAATCCGGTGAGAGTAGATTGGTTCCATATGCAATTTTGGATTGCCAACATTTTGAAAATGGTAAAACTACATTAGAGGAACAATTTATACAATTTGATGATGGCAGAAAAATAAAAACAGCGGAACTGATCCCAAGTGACGAACTTGGTGGGGATTTTGTATATCAGATACATTATGATAGTGAAACCGGATTACCAACAAATTCGTTAGAAAGGTACACCGCAAAAGATAATGTTCCTGAACAATGGATAGGATTTGAAAAAGAAGAAATTCTTTACGGTGAAGACGGAAAACCTAAAACAAAAATTGTACATACTTATACTACCGATGAAGAGGGTTACCTTGTAGATAACCGAACTAATACGGACTTAACGGAATCCTAAAAACTTGTAATTAAATATTTAAGTATATGAAACAGGGTGTAAATAATTACGCCTTGTTTTAATTTTTATATTCCTTAAAAAATACTATACAAAATCACAAAACCATGCTACAATTTTACCAGTTAGTAGTAGGAAATATTTTTTGGAAATATATGCAATAAAATTATTTGAATATTAAATTTGAATAACCGCTCGATAGGATATATGTATCGAGCATTGCGTGTATTATATGAAAAATAGAATAGGATAAGGTAAACTTATGGATTTTTCATTGGTTGCTGCGATTATTTTGGTAATAATCTTAATCGCTGCGCTGATTGTTCAGCATTACAAAGTTAAAAGTGTAATCCAAAGCACTCAAAAAGATCGTTTAGATTTGGAAGAAAAAGAAAAACTTTTACTCAAAGAAGCTCGTATAAAAGCTGTTGAGGAATTGAAAGACGACAGAGAAAAACTTAACGAAGAAGAAAGAGAAAGAAGACAAGAACTTAACCGCCAAGAGCAAAAACTCGCAAAACGTGAGGATATGCTTGAGGATAAGATTCAGGAATATACCGACAAGGATATTCAATTACAAAAGAAATTGGACGAATTGTTGGAAAAAGAAGACTATCTTGCAGAAATTGTTCAAAAACAAACAACAGAACTTGAACGTATTGCAGGCATGTCTGCTGAAGAAGCAAAAAATATGTTACTCGAGCAATTAAAACACGATTTGGCTCAGGAGCAGATGCAATTAATAAGAGAAAACGAAGCAAAAATCAAGGAAATTTCACTTGAAAAATCAAAGGAAATCCTTTCTACAACAATGCAAAGATGTATGATTGAACAAGTTGTTGAAACAACGGTTTCTGTTGTAGGTTTGCCGAGTGATGAAATGAAAGGCCGTATAATTGGTCGTGAAGGTCGTAACATCAGAGCATTAGAAACATTGACAGGTGTCGATTTGATCATTGATGATACTCCGGAAGCTGTTGTACTATCAAGTTTTGACCCTGTAAGACGTGAGATTGCAAAACTCGCTTTGGAAAAACTGATTGTCGATGGTCGTATTCACCCTGTAAGAATTGAAGAAATGGTTGAAAAAGCCAGAGAAGAAATTGAAAAGAAAATTCAAACAGAAGGTGAAAATGCGGCATTTGAGATGGGTGTTATGGGCTTGAATAAAGAGCTTATCAAGATGCTTGGCCGCCTGTATTACAGAACAAGTTACGGTCAAAATGTTTTGAAACACTCATTGGAAGTCGGTCATATTGCAGGCATGTTGGCTGCTGAACTTGGCGCAAATGAACAGGTAGCAAAACGTGCAGGGCTTTTACATGATATAGGAAAAGCGGTTGACCAAACTCAGGAAGGTACTCACATTCAGCTGGGTGTCGAACTTGCAACCAGATTTGGCGAAAAGCCTGAAATTATTCACGCAATTGAAGCGCACCACGATGATGTCGTTGCAAACACGATAGAAGCTGTATTGGTGAAAATTGCCGATGCAATTTCTGCAGGTCGTCCGGGTGCAAGACGTGATACTTTGGAAATCTACATCAAACGTCTTCAAAAAATTGAAGAAATTGTTAACAGCTACGAAGGTATCAAGCAATCATTTGCAGTACAGGCAGGACGTGAGGTCAGAATTATTGTTCAGGCTGAAATGTTTGACGATTTGGCGTCTCAAAAACTTGCAAGAGATGTTGCAAAACGTATAGAAGATGAGCTTGATTATCCAGGACAAATCAGAGTTACGGTTGTAAGAGAGTTTAGGGCTACGGAAATAGCAAAATAATAATGTCAAATAGCAATGTTAAAATTATATTTTTCGGAGATCTGGTCGGCAAACCCGGAAGGTTTGCCGTCAGGGATTTTCTTGAGGAAAATAAGGAAAAATATGATTTTGTTATTGCAAATGTTGAAAATGCTTCTCATGGGTTTGGTCTGACGGAAAAAAATTATAATGATTTAATAGAATATGGCGTTGATTGTATGACATCAGGCAATCATATCTGGGATAAAAAGGATATTTTCACATATATTGACAATGCGGACAGGCTTTTGCGTCCTATCAATTATCCGACAGGCACAAAGGGTGTTGGAAGCAAAGTTTTTGAGAGTGACAAATGCAAAATTGCGGTTGTTAATATTTTAGGTAAAACGTTCATAAATGCAGTCGATTTTCAATGGGATATGCTGACTGATGAAATAAAAAGATTAAAGGAAATTACCCCGATTGTAATTGTTGATTTTCATGCGGAAGCAACTGCAGAGAAGATATGTTTTGCAAAATACTGCTCTGAACTTGGGGTAAGTGCGTTTTTTGGTACGCACACACATGTTCAGACAGCTGATGAAAGTGTTATAAACGGAATGGGATACATAACAGATGCAGGTTTTTGCGGTGCATCAGACGGTGTTATAGGGATGGAATATAAGACCTCTCTTGCCAGATTTTTGACAGGTATTCCGGAACGTTATGAAGTAGCAGACGGTAAATGTGTTCAGACGAATGCCGTTGAGGTTGAAATTGATGTAAACTCAGGACATACTGTTGCTATAAAAAGGATTTTTAGTAGTACAAAAGAGGATAAAGAGGGAGCAGATGAAAGCTGATTTACACATTCATACCTATTACTCGGACGGTGTGTTTTCGCCTGAAAAGATTGTCGACACTGCTGTTGATGTTGGTCTTCAGGCAATAGCTATTACCGATCACGATAATGTTTTGGCTTATGATGTTGCACAAAAGCATATAAAAGATAAAGGCTACAACCTCAAGCTGATTCGCGGAATTGAGGTCAATACTTTATATAAAAATTACGAAGTTCATATTTTGGGATACCTGATGGATGTTACAGACAGCGATTTTCAAAATATGATAAAAACTCAACAGGCAGCCAGAATAAAGCAGTGCAAGGAAATTCTTACTTTGTTAAACAAAAAAGAAGGAATAAAAATAAAATTTGATGATGTAAAAAAACTTGTTGCCGAAGGTGGAAGTATAGGTCGACCTCACATTGCAAAAGCTATTACAAATGTTGGAGGTACTGCAAGTGTAATGGATTCGTATGCAAAATATATTCACGAAGATTCGCCTGTTTATGTTCAGAGAAAGACTGTTTCTCCGCAAGAGGCAGTTGAAATTATCTATGATGCTGGCGGAATTCCTGTTATAGCACACCCGCATGACCTTGAAATAGCTGAACCTTTAATTAAAGAGCTTATGACACACGGTTTGAGGGGCATTGAAGCATATCACAGAAAACATTCACCTGCCTGTGTTGAATATTTTTCATCAATGGCAGAAAACTTAGGTTTAATAGTTACGGGCGGATCTGATTTTCATACACCAAATATTATGAATGGTCAGATAATAATGGGGAAAAACTTTGTTCCTGAATGGGTTTATGAAAAACTCCTAAAGGAAAAGAAGTTGATTGATATGGCATAAGATATGATAAAACATTTTTGGAAACTTGAATATTCTATAACTCTGTTTGTAGCTTTGGGGCTGCTAATGCTTTTTATGCCTTTACGGTTTGAAAACTACATTCAGCTTGGAATGATTAATTCTTGGAACGATAAGTATGAAAAGGTATCGTACGTTTTTAGTGTTATAAGTGCGCAAAAAGATTCTGCAGTTTTGAAAAGTTATGCAAAAGCTGAGACCACGGAGCTGCGGGAAAAATTGTTGTTCCAACTTGTAAAACCGTATCTGAGGTTAACTCCTGTTGATAAATATCCTTGGCGATACAAACCAAGATATTTGGATGGCAAAAGGGTACCAAAAAATGATATGTATTTCTTTAATGAATTATATTATTCTGACAGACAAATTGTTGGTATCAAAGACATAAAGAGTAATACCGAAAATGATGCCTGGTTTATGATGATGTTTGATATAAATGGTGTTTTACCTCCAAATACTTGGGGTAGAGATATATTTGGAATATATATATATAATGAGGGTAAAGTTGTTCCGTTCGGGTATAGCGATTCCATGGATGTTTTAAGGGATGATTGCTCAAGGACCGGAACGGGACTTGACTGTTCATATTATTACACAATAGGCGGTGTTTTTGATGATTAAGACAGTATGTGTATTTGCTTCATCTTCAAATTATCTTGATGAGATTTATTATAAAGATGCAAAAGAATTGGGCAGATTGCTTGGACAAAACAGATATGATGTTGTATATGGCGGCAGCAATTTAGGCTTGATGTGGGCGTGCGCAGAACAGGCTAAAGGGAACGGGGCAAAGCTTGTTGGTGTTATGCCCGAAAAGCTTCAAAGTATGGGCGTGTTTACAGAAGGATGTGATGAATTTTATGTAACCCCGGGTATGAGAGAGAGAAAAGCAAAAATTGACAGTATATCTGATGCTGTGATTGCGCTTGCCGGTGGTTTTGGGACTTTGGAAGAGCTTTCTGAAATGATTGTTCAAAAACAGTTAGGCTATAATAAAAAACCTATAATTATACTCAACACGAACGGGTTTTATGATAAACTAAATGAATTTTTTGAGGTTGTGATTGATCAAAAATTTGCGAATAAAAATATGAGAAGTATTTACTACATTGCAAATACTCCTCAGGAAGCTATTGATTATTTGAGAACGTACACACCTTCGGAGCTAAATGTCGATAAAAACGCCATTTATGCAAGATAGTATGTTTATGATATAATCGGGATACAATAAGGAGAAAATAATGGAAAATTTGAGAGATAAATATGAAGTAGTAATTGGCTTGGAAGTTCACGCACAGTTAAAAACCAAGTCAAAAATATTTGCCCCTGACGGGACAGAATTTGGGAAAGAACAAAATACCGAAATAAGCCCTATTACATTAGGTATGCCGGGTGTTTTACCTGTGTTGAATAAAGAAGTCGTAAATATGGGAATATTAACCGGGCTTGCTTTGAATTGCGAAATTCCTGAAAGATGCAAATTCGACAGAAAACAGTATTTTTATCCGGATTTGCCAAAAGGATATCAAATCTCTCAATATGATGAACCTATTTGTGTAAACGGTTACATCGATATAAACGGCAAGAGGATAGGTATTACTCGTGCACATTTGGAAGAAGATGCAGGTAAACTTGTTCACGCTGGTGCAAACGGTCTTGCAGGTTCTCTGTATTCGCTTGTTGACTTGAACAGAGCGGGCACTCCTTTGTTGGAAATTGTATCAGAACCCGATATGCGCAGTCCGCAAGAAGCCAGAGCATATATGGAAGAATTGAGATCAGTTGTTCGTTATATGGGCGTATGTGATGGCAACCTTGAAGAAGGTTCTATGAGATGTGATGCTAATATTTCTATTATGCCTAAAGGTTCAAAGGAATTTGGTACAAGGGCAGAAATAAAGAATATTAATAGTTTTTCAGCGTTAGAAAGAGCGTTGGAATATGAAATTGACCGTCAAATAGAGATTGTTGAAGAAGGCGGCGAAGTTGTTCAGGAAACAAGACTCTGGAATGATGATACAAGAGAAACTAAGTCAATGAGAGGTAAAGAAGATGCTCATGATTACAGATATTTCCCAGAACCTGACTTGATGCCTTTGGAAATTTCAAGAGAATGGGTTGAAGAAATCAGAGCGAAAATGCCAGAATTGCCGTCTCAAAAACGCAAACGTTATATGGACTTAGGTTTGTCAGAGTATGATGCAAATGTTATCGTTGAACAAATGGGATTGGCATTATTCTTTGATAAAGTTCTTGAACTCGGTGCAACTCCTAAGATTGCCGTAAACTTTATTATGGGTGAGATTGCAGCATACTTAAAAGAAGAACATATAGAAATTACAGATACAAAATTGACCCCTGAAAACCTTGCAGAGTTGATTGCAATGATTGAAAAGGGAACAATTTCAAATAATATCGGTAAGCAAATTATTATAGATATGATGAAGGACGGTAAGAAAGCATCTCAAATCGTTGAAGAAAGAGGTTTGAGCCAAATTTCAGATACCGGTGCAATCAAAGAAATTGTACAAAAAGTTATTGACGCAAATCCAAATCAGGTTGCGGCATATAAGGGCGGAAAGGTTCAGCTTTTAGGCTTCTTTGTCGGTCAAGTAATGAAAGAAACGAAAGGCAGAGCAAATCCGCAAACTGTTAACCAATTAGTTAAGGAATTGTTGGGATAAAATATGTTTTTTAAGAAAAAACAAACGAGCATGGAACATGAAATTTTCGAGCAATCGAAAATTATAGAACATCTTTTAAATACATATCTGAGTGAAAAAGAAGAAGTATGTATTGATGTGCCGGATGGTATTGAACATGTTGTCTTTGTAGCAAGCGGATCTTCATACCATTGTGCAAGATACGGTGCGGATGTTTTTGGAAGCATTGCAGGGCTTGAGGCAAGGGCAATATATTCAAGTGAATTTTTACTAAAAGCAGTAATCCCTCATTCAGAAGATACTCTGTATATATTTATAACTCAGTCCGGTGAAACTTCTGATACAAATAGAGCTCTGATAATAGCAAAGCAGTCAGGTGTCAGAACTTTGTGCGTTACAAATAAGGAAGATTCAACCATTTGGAATGAATCCGATTATAAAATGTGTTGCCATGCAGGTGTTGAGCGAAGTATTGCTGCAACTAAGTCGCTGACTTCCCAAATGATGTGTATAACGCTTCTTGCAATCAAGTTTGCGCAAGATAAGGGTATTGATACGTCATCAATAATAGATGATATAAATGTTGTTCCAAAATATATTGAAGAAACGTATAAACTTAAGAAAAAAATAAAACAGTTTGCAAAATTTGTATCCAAATACAAAAACGTGATTATATGTGCAGATGGTATATCATATGCTATGGCAAAAGAAGCGGCATTAAAAATAAAAGAAACTTCATACTTAAATGTAACATCGAGTATTCTGGGTGAATTTATGCATGGCCATGTCGCAGTATTGAATAATAATAAGTCTATTATGATTTATATCTTGGTTGATGATTTGTCGTATATTGCAACAAAAAATTTAAACAAAATCAAAAAAGACTACAACCCGCCGATTTGCATAATGGGTAACAAGAACGTAAAAATAAATTCTACGTATAATATAAATATTGATTGCGAGAGCAAAATTGTAAAATATTTTTGTGTGGCCGTAATGATACAAATGCTTGCCCTTGAGATTGCCCTGAAACTGCACAGAAACGTTGATAAACCACACGGACTGGATAAAGTTGTAAAATAGATTATTAACATAATTGTAAACTTATGTAACAAACCTCAAAACATGTGAAATCCTACGATTTGACATGTTTTTATATATTTAAGATACAAAAAGAGAGAGTACGAGATATGGCAATTCCGGGTTTACAAAACCGAATAGTAAATAAGGCTCCTGCAAGTACGTTGAAACAATCAGCTAGTACAGGACTTAAAACTGCCGTAAAAGTAAATACTTTTACGAGGGCTTTAGGTAGCCAAGGAAGTATCTTTGGACCGAATGGCCATGTTTCTGCGAGAAGGACAATAAGTCCGTATGATACTCAATCGTTGAAACTTATAAGGAATTCAAATCTTCGTGAAAGTGCAAACGCATATGCAGGAAGAACAACCAAATTTGGATTTGTTAGTCAACAACAGGCAACTCAACAATCATCAGGTATTGATCCAATGTCATTGATGATGATTGCTGGTGCAGTAAAAGCAGCAGCACCATCAGTTATGGGTTTGTTGAACAAAGCACAAGCTTCTGGCAATGGAGTAAAAGGACCGGATGGTATTAAACAACCTACAATTACAAGTGGAAATACATATATAGATTCAATGTCTAATGCTCAAAATTCTGCCGAATTAAGCACTGCAATATCTTTGGCTAAAGAACATTTGGCAGAACTTCCTGATAATATAAAGGCTGCAAAAGATGAATTGCAGGAGTTGAAAGGTTCTACGGAAGAGTTAAAACAAAAACATACTGATGCAAAACAAGCATTAAAAAAACATACTGATAGTATTAGTACTCAAAAAGAATCAGTAAAATCTGCAAAAATATCTGCTGAACAAGCTGATAGAAATTTGGGACAGGCAAAAGATGATGTAACTAAAGCAACTAATAATGTTAGTAATTTAGAAAGTCAGTTGTTGAGTGCAAGTAATGAGGAAAAACCTGCTATTGAAGCACAATTAACAGCTGCAAGGGCACAACTTGCTCAAGCTAAAGCTAAGCAATCTGAGGCTGAAGTTGCAAAAGAAAAAGCTGATGCAATGCTTGAACGAGAAACAAATAAATTAAAAGAATTAGAAGCAAAAACTCCGGAATTGAAAAAGGCAGAGGAGGATGCGTCTAAAGCTTTAACGGAAAATCTTGAAGATATTGAGGCGAAACAAAAAGAAGTTACTGGAATGGAACAAGAAAAAACAAAACTAGAAAAAGAGATAGATAAACAGGAAAAAGCTCTTGATAAAATGCAAAAAAGTGAAAAGAAAGAACTAAAAGAACTTGATGATAAAATTAAAAAACTGGAAGAAAAACAATCCAAACTGATGGATAAAATCAACCCGAACGATTCCGATAAAAAAGATCTGAAATATAAAGAAGAAGCAGATCAAGTGGGTCAACAAATCTCAGAGCTGCGGGCAAGGCAGACTGAACTGAGAGAACTGGGTGTTTCATTAGAATAGTTTAACTTTTATAAACAATCACTTTACAAACAAATTTATATACGATATAATGATTTCATAGCAGTATTGCAAAAAGAGAACGGACACATTTCCGTTCTCTTTTTACATAGAGAGGTAGTGTTATGAAACAAGATATTAACAGGCATGAAATTCTTGAAAAGATTACGCCGTTAATCGAAAATACCGCAATGAGGTATAATACAATACCTATTGAGATTGATTTTGCAAAGGAAAACCATAGGTGGTTTTTGAGAATTTATTTGTACTCGAAAGAAAAAGATATTACGCTTGACGACTGCGAAAACGTAACAAGGAGTCTGAGCGACTTTTTGGACGAAATTATCCCTGTAAAATACTATCTCGAGGTTTCATCACCGGGTTTGGAGAGAAAATTCAAATCTGAAAAAGAATTTATTATCTTTAAAGGCAGAAGGGTTAGTATAAAGCTAAAAGATCCTCTGGAGGGTGAAACAGAAAAGATATTCAAAGGTGAAATCCTTGACTATGACACAAATGAGGGCCTAAAGTTCTTTAGATTTGATGACGGTGAAGAACTTTTAATCCCGAAAGAAAACATCCAATCAGCAAAATTATACATTGATTAATAAAGGAGAAAACAAATGATTAAAATTGGAACAGCGTTATTTGAAGCTTGTGAACAGTTAGAAAGAGAAAGAGGAATATCTAAAGATGTTCTTATATCATCTCTTTGCGATGCTATGGTTGCTGCATACAAAAAGCACATGCACACAAAAGAAGCAGCTAATATAGAAGCAATTTTTGATGAACAAGCGGGTGAAATCGGCGTATTTAGTACAAAAGTTGTAGTTAAAAAGGTTGAAGACCCTGAACTTCAAATTTCTCTGAAAGATGCAAAAGAAATTGATGAAGATGTAGAAGTAGATGACGAAGTTAAAATCGAAGTTACACCTGAACAATTCGGACGTATTGCAGCGCAAGCGGCAAAACAAGTTATAACACAAAGAATTCGTGAAGCTGAAAGGAATATGGTGCTTCAAGAATTCTTGGATAAGAAAGGTACACTTACAACAGGTATAATTCAACGTGTTGAAAACAGAAACGTAATAGTAAATATCGGAAAAACTGATGCAATTATGCCTCAAAAAGAACAAATTCCGGGCGAATATTACAAACCTGGTAACAGAATCAGAGTATTTGTTCTAAACGTAAAAGAGACAACAAGATTGCCACAAGTTATTGTATCCCACGCTCATGCAGAGATAGTAAGAGAATTGTTTGAGCTTGAAGTTCCGGAAATTGAAGACGGAATTGTTGAAATTAAATCAATTTCTCGTGAAGCAGGATACAGAACAAAGATTGCAGTATGGTCAAATGACCCTGAAGTTGATAGCGTAGGTGCTTGTATTGGACCTCGCGGAAGCCGTATTCAAACAATTGTTGGCGAACTTAAAAATGAAAAAATTGATATTGTAAGATACTCAGAAGACCCTGTTGAATATATAGTAAATGC
>JBGUSD010000005.1:0-4711 GCA_045132355.1 Candidatus Gastranaerophilaceae bacterium | reverse complement strand
CCTTTGGGCATAAAATTGTACAAATTCCGCAACCTATGCAAGTTGACAAAACTTTTATCCGCATAAAACATTATTATGCCGTAAAATTTCAAAAAACTTGCCTGAAGGATTAATCTTCGTTACTAATAACTTGAGCGCCGCTATTCTCTACTGTAACAGTCTTAATTTCAGCTTTGACGTTCAAATCTGCCCAAGTTTGTTTAACAATATTATGTATTTTATCAATATTATTTTTGTATGAAACAACAAGAATGGATGGTCCTGCACCGCAAAGTACGCACCCGAGAACGTTTTCTTCGTGTTTCAAGTTTGTCATAATTTTTTCAAGTCCCGGAACAAGCTTCATTCTGTACGGCTGATGTAACCTATCCTGAAGGGCAAATTTCATAAGTTCAGGATCCTTTTTGTTGACTGCAGAAACAAACATAGCCATTCTTTTAGCATTAAATACCGCATCGCTCATAGGAACTTCAGCCGGCAAGACAGATCTGGATATTTCTGTAGGCAGTTCGTATTCCGGAATACATACTGTTAAAGTCCATTCCTCAGGCCAATCAAGTTTGCTGTAAATAACAGTACAGTCATCTTCCTGAGAGGATATAACAAGACCTCCCAATATTGCAGGTGCAATATTATCAGGGTGGCCTTCAACTTCCGTTGCAATAGAAAGTAATGCTGCTTCATCTGCAGGATTACCTAAAAGCTCGTTAGCAGCGAGTAGACCACCAACAATTACGGAGGCGCTGCTTCCCAACCCCCTTGCAATAGGAATATTTGAATGTATATTTATTTTTAATTCAGCAGGTGTTTGACCAATTGAATTATATAAAAGTTCAACAGCTTTATATACAAGGCTGTTTTCATTTAATTCCATATGTTCAATAGATAACTCGTCAACCGCTTCGTCTTCAGAAATAACATTTATTTCAATTCCTGTACCAGGAAGTACGGTTTCTTCTATAGTAATTGTATTATATATTGGGATTGCCATACCTAAGCAATCAAATCCCGGCCCTATATTAGCAATTGTTGCCGGTACTTTTACGCTAACTTTCATATTTTCCTCTTTACCAATAAAGTATACCAAAAAAACAAAAATAGAGCCAATTTCTTGCTTTATACTAAGATATTTAACGAAGTTGAATATTTTGCTCAATAGTCTATAATGGCTATATGTATGAGTTATACCCATATTTTACAAATGATGGTTCTGTCGGTCTCTATAGCCCGGCAGATGATGACATATATCATTCTACGTACGGTGCACTGTCTGAAGCCTATGAAAAGTTTATACAGCCTTCTAATATTGATGAATATCTAAAAAAGAATAAAGAAATAAAAATTTTAGATATTTGTTACGGCATTGGGTATAATACAAAAGCATTTTTAAATTATTTTTTCGAAAATTTTGAAAAAAATTTGTCTGACATAAATACAACTATCGACACGATAGATACCAATAATAAATTCTATAAGATTTTTATAAAAGCTATAGACATGGATAAAAATTTATTTTTTTTATCACCATTTTTTAAAACAAAAGAAAAAATTTTATTTAATAATAAAATTGATTTCAAGCACGAAAAAATTTCAAGATTATTATCCAAAAAAACAAAAACAAAATATGAAATAAAAAAATATATAAATTTTATAATTTTGAAAAAATTGATAAAAACAAACCCTGAAATTTTAGATGACGAAAATATAATTTCAATATTAAAATCTAAAAAATACGACAAATATTTTGATCGATCTGTAAAGGCTTTATTTAAGTTTTATAAAAATAAGGGGTATGTTACTAACCCTTTAAGTCGTTTAAATGTGTTTTTACATAATATATATTATAGGAACATATCTAAGAGTTATAAAACGGCTTCTAAATGCCTTAAATTAAACGATTTTATATTTGAGCCTGAATTTGAGGATGCAAGACTTGCCCTTATGGAAGATCAAAATTTGTATAATTATATATTTCTTGATGCGTTTGCTCCGGCAAAGTGTCCTTGCCTATGGACAAAAGACTTTTTTGAATTAATGCATGCGCATCTTGATGACAATGGAATGATATTAACTTATTCAAATTCCGCAAATATAAGAAACGCATTTATACAAGCGGGATTTTGGGTTGGGAAAATATATAGTAAAGAGCAGGAAAAGTTTATAGGCACTATTGCAGTTAAAAACTTAGAGCTTATAAAAAATGGGCTCTCAGATTACGATTTAGGACTCATTAATACAAAAGCGGGTATTGTTTATAGAGATGAAACTTTAACGGCCACTAACGAGGCAATACTCGCGGCTCACGAAAAAGAGGTCTCCGAGAGCGGATTACAGTCAAGTTCGAAGTTTATTAAAACCTTTAGAGGTAGCAAAAATGTATGATATTGTAGTTGTAGGTGGGGGTACAGCCGGATGTGCAGCGGCTTACATTGGTGCAAAACTTGGTTTAAAGGTTTTGTTACTTGAAAAGACGAGTGTACTGGGGGGTACAATGACTTCAGGACTTGTTATTCCAATTATGAAATCCGGTGAAAATCAAATAAATACAGATTTTTATAATGATTTAATAAAAAATATGAAAGAATTTGGCGGACAAATTACCTATCAAAACAACTCAGGATGGCTTAATCCGGAAATTTTAAAAATAGTTCTCGATAGGATGTTAGCAAAAGTAGGAGTAGACATCCGTTTTAACAGTACTGTATATAAGATTGACCACAACTCATCGCATATACATACTTTATATATAAACAAAAAAATATTATTGCCATGTATCGACGTGATAGATATTGACAATAAAACGTTATTTGAACCTATCGAGACGAGATACATAATTGATTCGACAGGAAATTGTGAAATTGGAAAAATTTTAAATTGCGAATTTTTAAAAGATAATTTTGAAAATCAGCCGGCAAGTTTGAGATTTATAATGAGCGGTGTTGATCTAAGTACCTTTTCTAAGTGGCTCATGGACTATGATAAGGACAGAACCGTTACAACATGTGAGGTCATAGAAGGGAATATACACCTATCTACAGCATATACTTGGGATACAAATAAAAAATGGGCATTAACGCCTCTATTTGAGGATGCCGTAGAAAAAGGTATCCTAAACTCCTCTGATACCAACTATTTTCAAATATTTACAGTAGCAGGAACTGCTGATAGCGTAGCTTTTAACTGCCCAAGACTGATTAATAGCGACTTTGAATACAACGATGTAGAAGATGTAACAAATGCCTATAGAACAGCTCGCAGCGCTATTTATAGGCTGTCAGAATTTTGCAGGCTGTATTTTCCGGGTTTTGAAAAAGCATACATTTCAAACATATCAGATATGCTTGGAATAAGGGCCTCCAACAGGATAAAAGGCAAATATATTTACACGGAAGAAGATTTAATTTCAGGTAAAAAGTTCAAAAATCCGGCAGTTATATCAAATTATCCTATTGATATACATTCCGCAAACAAAAACAAGTCCACACTAAGACAAACAGAAGAATATCAACTGCCAATAGAGGCTCTTATGTCTAATGATTACGACAATTTATTTGTTGCCGGCAGATGTCTTTCTGCTGACTATAAAGCTCAAGGTGCATTAAGAGTTCAGGCAAGCTGTTTTTCTATGGGAGAAGCTGTTGCTAAATATATTGTTAAAAATATTTAACAATATAGCAAATTTTATTATTATGAGTTTTATGCAATTATGATGATTAAGGGTATACAAAATATTAGTTTTGGCGGCAAAATAAAGAGCGGAGACATTGTCCGCAAAGTTAAAGCTGCCGCAAAAAAAGTGGAAAAAACACTTGATACAATCGAGACCAAAACGACTCAAAAATCAGATGAATTTTTAGGCAAAGCATTTGATAATCCTGATAATCCAACATTTAAAGATTATATCAAGATGAGTACAGCAGCCACAACATCTGCGGGCTCAACCACTACAAGTATAGGGCAAACAGTTACTACACATGCAGATTCATGGTCAGTTTATTCAACAATATTCCCGTCATCTTTCTAAAGGAGTAAAAAATGAAGATACAAGCAATAACATTTACAGGACGAATAAAAAGCGGTGACATATTGAATAAACTAAAGAAATTTGATACAGACGCTAATCGTGCGGTAAAAAAACTTGAAATAAAAAGTTTGATTTCGTCAAGAAATATTGAAAAAAGAATTTTAGAAAATCCTAAAAATCCTACACCGATTGACGAAGTAAAGATTCTTACAACAGGTACAACCTCAGCTGCACCGATAGGTGGCAGTCTAACCGCAATTACATACCAACCAAGTTGGTATAACACAACAATTGTGTAAAGGAGAAAATATGAGAATTAGCAGAATAAATAGTTTTGAATTTACCGGACGTATAAAAAAAGGTGATGTTCAAACAATAGCGAAAAAAGTTGCAGAAGAAAAAATTGACCTTACACCTTCTCAAAAAACAGACATTATTATCTTAAAAAGCGAAGATATATCCTCAGCGGCAATAGGTCCTGCGGCTACAACAGTTTATACTATAGCCCCAATCGTTGCTGTATCTCAATAATGGACAGAACAAATGTCTAAACTTGTAAATAAATTAGATTTACTCCCAAGAACAGTGCTGAACAGGATGGCATACCCGTTTCAGAAACAAAATCTTAACAAGATAAGTGAAGCTGTATCCAAAATAAATCCTAACACTGCAGAATACTGCACTGAA
>JBGUSD010000004.1:0-2294 GCA_045132355.1 Candidatus Gastranaerophilaceae bacterium | reverse complement strand
TAGTTGAGTCTAAATGCAGAGCATGCAAGGCTTGTACACTGGCGAAAACCCGTCACAATGTGGTATTTTCTGACGGTAACCCTGATACGGCAAGTATCGTACTTATTGGTGAAGCCCCTGGTGAAACCGAAGATATGACAGGCACTCCATTCGTTGGCAGAGCAGGTCAATTATTGAATGACTTTTTAAAAGATGCAGGAATATCAAGAGAAGATGACCTGTACATTATTAATACCGTAAAGTGCAGACCCCCTGAAAACAGAGTTCCAACCGATGAAGAAAAAGCTGCTTGCGAAAAATTCTTACACGCACAAATTGATATTATGAACCCGAAAGCCATTTTATTCTGCGGGGCAACCGCACTAAAATCTTTCTGGACTGATCAAAAGGTTCAAATTTCAAAAATCAGAGGAAATTGGTTTAACGTTACAATCAACGGGAAAGAATACAAAGCTATGGCTATCTTCCATCCGTCATATTTGTTAAGGAACCATTCAATGGAAGAAGGTTCCCCAAGAAGATTGATGCAACAAGATTTGGCCGAAGTAAAAAACGTTGTTCTTTCAGACAAAGTTATTGTTGACGAAAACCAAATGGCTTGCGTATAACAAGCAAAAACATACATAAAAAATCCTCCTTAAAAAAGGGGGATTTTTTATATGAAAAGTTTCTCTTTTATATTATTTATTTTATCAAAATCTGAAACGTTAAATATAATTGTTTTATCCTTAGACGACAAACCTTTTGAAATTTCTATTGAAGTTTTAGGAACTTTAAACTCTTTAGACAAAAACTCCAAAAGAGCCTTGTTTGCCTTGCCATCAATCGGCTGAGCTGTTATTTTAATCTTAACGCCGTCATCTGTTTTTATTATTTCATTTTTTGATGCGTTAGGAGATATTTTTATTTTTACAATGAGCTTTTCCATATTAGTCCTTATGAATGAAATTGTAGCACAAGACTTGAAAATTTGAAAAAAAATTTGTATCATAATTATAATATGTCCGACGTCGAATTATATGAAGAAATTAAACAGAAAATGGTAGAACAAAACCGAAGCAAAGATGATATTGCTTTGGTTGAAAAGGCATACCATTTTGCAAAAAAGTTACACGAAGGTCAATATAGAATTTCAGAAGAACCTTATATAATTCACCCTGTTGAAGTCGCAAAAATCCTTGTTGACCTGAAAGTTGACACCCATACCCTTATTGCAGCCTTTTTGCACGATATTTTAGAAGACACAGACACACAACCGGAAACAATAAAAGAACAATTTGGCGATGATGTATTGACTCTTGTACAGGGGGTTACAAAGCTAGGCAAACTTCAGTTCAAATCCAATGAGGAAAGACAGGCGGAAAACTTCAGACGTTTGTTTATCGCAATGGCAAACGATATAAGAATAATATTTTTAAAACTTGCAGACCGCTTACATAATATGAGAACCCTAAACTTTATGGCGGCAACAAAACAGAAAAAAATAGCACGAGAGACGTTAGACATATTTGCCCCGCTTGCAAACCGTTTAGGTATGGGTAAAATTAAAGCCGAATTAGAGGATTTGTCCTTAAGATATTTAGAACCTGACAAATATTTTGAGATTGCACAACTCGTATCCCAAAAGAAGGCTGAGCGTGAACAAACCGTTCAAATGCTTATTGATAAGATTTCAAAAGAAGTTAAAACAGCAGGCATAAATGCACAAATTACAGGCCGTGCCAAACACTATTACAGCATTTACTGTAAAATGAAACGCCAGAATATTGCATTTCACGACCTATATGACATAACAGCCGTACGAGTGATTGTAGATACCGAAAAAGAATGCTACGAAGTTTTAGGACTGATACACTCCCAATTCAAACCAATACCTGGCAGATTCAAAGATTATATTGCAATGCCAAAAGGGAATTTATATCAATCTCTGCACACATCCGTAATCGGTCCTCGTTCAAAGCCTTTGGAAGTTCAGATAAGAACTTGGGAGATGCATGAGATAGCAGAATATGGTGTTGCGGCACACTGGAGATATAAAGAAAAAGGTTCAGAAAAGGCCAATCACGCATCAGATATGCAATTTTCGTGGATGCGTAAGATGGTTGAATACGACAAGGAAATGGCAAACGCAAGGGATTACGTCAACTCCGTAAAACTTGATCTGTTTTCCGATCAGGTATTTGCATTCACCCCCGGCGGAGATGTACTTGACTTGCCAAAAGATGCAACCCCCGTCGACTTTGCATACCGTATTCACAGTGATGTAGGACACAAAACAATTGGCGCAAAAGTAA
>JBGUSD010000003.1:0-1699 GCA_045132355.1 Candidatus Gastranaerophilaceae bacterium | reverse complement strand
ATAGATAAATACAAGCCAATTTATGTTATAAATGTAGGTATTGCAGGCAGTTTATCTCCTGATTTGAAAGTAGGCGATACGGTCATTGCAGAAAAAATGGTTCAGCATGACTTTGATATAACACAATTTGGAAAACCGAGGGGTTATATTGATAGCGAAACAGAGCCGGACAAACCAACATTTTTTTATTCCGATAAAAACCTAATTGCAAAATTTCAGAATAACAATTCCGTAAAGTTGGGAACGATTGCAACGGGGGACATTTTTGTATCGGATTCCAAATTAAAACACAATCTTCGAGAGGAATTTGGTGCAGATATGGCAGATATGGAAAGTGCCGCAATAGCTCATGCCGCACGAAGAAATAACACCCCTGTTCTTATCTTAAGGACAATTTCTGACGGAGTAAAAGATACAGAAAACGAGTATAAACAAAATAAACCGGATATTGCAAAGATTCCGGCACTGATGGCGGTTGAAGTCCTTAAAGCTGACAGGTAAAACACCTTGCGTTATTTATCTTTTTTTATACCAAACTTCAAAATTTTTAATTTGTTTTTCTAATTTTCTGTAATCCCCGTCAAAATTAATACATCTGTCATCAATTATCAGATATGCAGGCTCTTTGACGTTTGTTACATTTTCTACATATTTATCAAGCCCATTTTCAATAACCCATTTAGATGCAATTAAGGAATTTCTGGTCGTAAAAATAACGATTTTGTAATCTTTCGCTAACTCTTTTATTAAGTTATATGCACCGTCTTTAATTGGCGGAATATAATTTTTATCGTATTCCCCGTTATAAGTATTTAATACACCGTCTAAGTCAAGTAGTATTGTTTTCTTAAACATAATACCAGCACCTGTATATTGAGAAATCTCAATGAAATATTTCTTATTATAAATGATAATTGAGAAAATGCAATATAGTAAACTCGGAAAATTTATAAAAAACAAAAGACTGTCGACAGGTACAACATTAAATAAATTTGCAATAGAAAATGATATTGAACCTGCTATATTAAGTCGTATAGAAAATTTAAAACAAGATATAAAAATAGGTGTTTTGGTAAAAATCGCAAGTGGATTCAACATGACACCTTCAGAATTTTTATCTGAATTTGAAAAAGATTAATAATAAAACGCAACTTTTTTGCGACTTTTTAAAATTTTGGCACAAAAAATACGTCTGGCGCGATTGTCTTGGATTTCCTCCACGCTCGGAAAGTTTCGCTTTTAAACCTTCGGTTCAAGTCAGCTCAATTTCCTCGCTATCCGAATTTCGCTTCGCTCAATACGTACAGAAATCCGCCGAACGCGCAAAAGCGGTTCTCAACGTTACCAAACAAAAATTACAGAGGATAGGAATAAATCCTATCCTCTGTAATTTACGCCAGAGTTGACGAGTTTCGAACTTGGTTACTAAAAAATGTGGCTTAAGCATTTTTACAGTTTGCAGTGAAAATAAAATGTTGATTTATTAAGTCAAAATGTATAGAATACTCATATGAATATATCAGTTGGCAGAATAAATTCAATTCAATCTGTAGGACACCTTGATTTATATAAGGTTCGTGAAATTATGACTTCTAATAAAATAACACAAATAGAAAAAATAAAGTTTCTGCAGGAAAATCATGATAAAATCAAAAGTTTGGCAGAGGAAAAGATTTCAGGTACTGAATATGAAAAAATG
>JBGUSD010000002.1:0-3760 GCA_045132355.1 Candidatus Gastranaerophilaceae bacterium | reverse complement strand
TACTTCTGCCAAAGTAAAACCGAATCTTTTTGTCATAATTTTCACCTTTCTTTCTTAATAACAAAATCGTATTGAAAATTCTTTTCTTTACTAATGCGATTATAGTACCAATTTTTTTTGAACGTGTCAAGCATTTATAGGATTTTTAATAAATGGTTCTTATGCTTTATTTAATTCAAAGACCTTAAATTCGGACGGTTGCAGCGCTTTAAAGTACAAATCCGCTGAATTATCATTCAGGTTTTGTTTTATAAATTTGTCATCTTGTAAAACATACTCTCCAACTATAGTATAATCCACAGGCAAACTAATCTTCTTGTCAAACACTGCATAACCTTCTGAAATTTCTCTGCACGAATTGCCATTTTCATCATTTTTGTTAACACTTTCAGTCGGATAATTATAGTTACAAGCAACAAGATAAGCCGTTTTCATTGGCTCTTTTGTAATAAGCCAAGCCGCAAATCCGTCATCCTCCCTATCAATAATTTGCGCTTCACCGGAATTTATAATTGAATTATTTTTTACAAAAACATCTATTGCATTGAACTTCTTGTAAAATTCCAAATCACGTGCCCTCGGCATAGAGACTTCTTCTCCAATCGCATGTTCAATTCCTGTTTGGGTAAAACTTTCATCGCCGTCAATATACAACACAGGACGCTGCGCAAACTTGCCACCCGGCAAAAATTTATACTTAAACCACTTAAACAAAGCTCCCTCAGCTCCAAGTTGCCCGGGATACTGGTCTATACAACTAAATTCTCCATCCTGATTGTTATAAGTTTTTAGAATAGATAACAGAGATTTTTGCCCGACATTGTAGTTTGTCAGATATTGGTTATCTTCCATAATTTTTTCAGGATTTTTTTCAAATTGAGAAATAATATCATTTCCCCATAACAGGTCAAAATCCATATCTTCATGATATTCCTTATAATAGTTATCCCATAGCATATACTCTGCCAAAGTAGCGAAGTATGGAACTTTAGCCTTTATTGCCTTATTTAGCTTTCCCAATACAATACGAGGAGCACGATAACTTATCGGCAACCCATCTTTTTCCGAAACTGCATCTACAACGTGGTCGATATGATCCACTCTAAAGCCGTCGAAATTATAATCTGCCTGCAAATCAATCATATATTTAATAAAATAATCAACAACAGGCTCATTGAATGTTCCGTTTTCCAAATACGCAAAGTAATATGGGGTCTGACAGTCAAGATTCGCAAACGGAGTTACATCCTCCCCCTTGTAGTCATAATGTTTAAACATAGGGTATCCGCCGCATTCACTCATTTTGTCATAAACGGGAACTCCCGCAGAACACCAAGCTCCGCCGGGTGCAGGCCACAAACCTTCTTTGATAAGCAATTGAATTATATCCAACTGTTTTGTAATATCATCTTCAGATAACTTTTTATCCGGTTTTACCCCAAGAATTCCTGCTACAATATTTTTCACTCTTTTGTGAATTAAAATTTGAGGCTGTTTCTTAAGCATTCTAATTGAAAGTTCTTTCTTATAATCCTGAACTTTAGCATCAAATACATCATATATCTTTTTATAATTTTCACTCAGATCGCCTGATATACCGCCTTGTTTATATATATCAACGACAACAGACAAATCCTCCTCATCATACTCTCCAACCAGAGACCCTCTGACGGTATCAATAATCTTGTCCAAATCATTTTGCAGGGCAGTAATATCATACCATCTTGCAATCCAAGGATTTGCCAAAACCGACTTGGAAAACCTTCCGGTTTGAGGCAATATGTCATAAATCACAGGATGGCCCGCCAGTTGCGCCATTTCAATGAAGACTTTTAACTGACCTTTTGCATCAAGCCCGGTGTATTCCATCAAATCTTTATCCAATAGCTCATGACTGACTTCTGAACTTTTAGGAAGATATGCACAGCCGAATTCTCTGGGGTGAAACGGTATCAGATAAATTGTTGTATTAAAAATTCCGTCTTTTAGATTTCCTGTAGGAAGCATTGCCAACTGCTTCAACCAATCTATAAACTTGCCTGCTTCCTTTTCTCTGTTTCCCAAACCTGCAAGGTTGATAAGTTTGATATCGTGTCCCTCACGTTTTATCCAAGAGGAATCCGTTATATTATTTCTTTTCAAAACACTAACTTTGTCATTTTCAAACACAAAATTACCGTCTTTAAAAACACCGTTTTGAGTCCATTTGTATTCCAGACAGAATAAGGTTTCTGCATCCGTCAGATTTTCTAATGCATAGAAATAAGGATAAGAATAATACCCGTCTTTTTCAAGAATAGCTGACAACTCGGATTTTCTCTCTGCCGTAACTTCTCCATATTTTGATTTTAACAAACCGTATAGAGAATTTAGCTTGTCAGAATACTTTTCTACATCTTTTTTTTTGAACAAAAAATCTAACATTAAACACATCTCCCTTATTCTCAAATTATAACATGAAATATTTTTGAAATAATTATTAGACAGTCGGGTAATGGAATAATAATTTTGGCTATTCTTAAATTGACTTATCAAAAGAAGAGAGGAATAAGACATGACAAATTTAAAAGAAAAATGCGACACAATAAAAATTGTAATTGTCGAAGACTTCAAGCTAACAAGGGTCGGGTTAAGGTGTGCTTTGAATTCTAATGAAGATATGGACGTAGTTGGAGAATCTGAAGACGCAACTCAAGGCCTCAAAATAATTGAAAGGACTAAACCTGATGTGGTTTTGATGGATCTGGGGCTTCCCGGAATGAACGGTGTTGAAGCAATGCTGAAGATTAGGGAATGGTCAAACGATATTAAAATAATTGCACTAACTTCACACGACAGAGAAGAAGAAGTTGTAGCCGCACTAAGCTCCGGAGCAAACGCATATTGCCTTAAAGATATAGATCCGCAAAAACTTGCAGATGTAGTGAGAGATGTTGCGCAGGGGGTTTGCTGGATAGACCCTGTTGTTGCACAAATGGCACTAAATTCATTGCCAAAAGTAGAGAATGTGGGATTTTTGCCAAATAAAAGTCAGTCAGAAGGCAGAGTTCCTTTGACAGAAAGAGAATATGAAGTGTTGAAGCACCTTGTTGCAGGCAAAAGTAATACTGAAATTGCGAAAGAACTAATAGTAAGTGTTCACACCGCAAAAGCACACGTTTGCTCAATTTTGCAAAAAATGTGCGTAAACGACAGAGTTCAGGCTGCAGTAAAAGCAGTAAAAGAGGGTATGGTCTAATTAGTGATAACATAAAAAGGGCGGTTCTATACAAACCGTCCTTTTACTTGACATAATTTTATGGTTAAGTTAGATTATAAATACAGTTCTGTTTGGGCTAAACATTGACAATTAAATATGGGCATGTGGTACTCTGCCGAGCAAACGATTAAGTATCGTTTGCGAGAGGGGTAGACACGCTATCTGCGAAGCAGTTTTGACAACTAAATATGGGCATGTGGTGGAATGGTAGACACGCTAGTCTTAGGAACTAGTGCTAACGCGTGGGAGTTCGAGTCTCTTCATGCCCATTTATAAGAAAACGGATTGAGCGAATGTTCAATCCGTTTTCTTATGGAAAAATTCATCAAATTTCCTTTTTATTCTTTCTTTCAAAGGTCTTCGCCAACTATAATTACCATAAAACCTGCGACTCATTTTAAATCCGTTTTTCTCGTAGAATTCATCTGTATTATTTGCTGCGCTGAGAGTAATAACATCATACCTTTCCTTTAAACAGTTAAGGATACCCGAGCCCACCCC
>JBGUSD010000001.1:0-5837 GCA_045132355.1 Candidatus Gastranaerophilaceae bacterium | reverse complement strand
AGTGAGCTATATTACTACCTTGCATCATGGCATTATAAAAATATGTAATATAACTATAATAAAGATTACTCGGATTAAAATCTTTAGGCGAAAAACTTGACTCTGCTGCTTTTATAACAATATCACCAGCACATTTATATACGTTTATATCTTTATTATAATCAACTGCCCTTGGATACATAAGAGTAATACTACCTATTGAAGATTCATCAATAGATTTATAATAATTGCTATTTTCCTTAAATGATTCGACAACAAGACCTTTAACATCTGGACTATCACATTTTAGAGTTTCATTAAAATATTCTTGCATATCCGAAAAAGAACAACCCGCCGTTATCGTTGCAATCAAACCTAAAGAAATTACAAATTTTAATTTAAAACTTTTCATAGTTCTTTTTGTTTCTTTCATATATCCCTCCAAATAATTTATATATTTTATGTACTATGTATAAATATATTTCCTTTCAAATTTTTTATTTATTAGTAATAAATGTAATGTGAAATAAATAAAATACTTAGACTATTTGATTTTGCTATAATATATTAGTTCTCCATTATCAAGAATAAAAGCATATTCTTCGTCATTAATTAATAATGTTAAACCGAATAATTCATCTTGTGGATATATGTATGTATAAAAAATGTACGTTGAATTATCTCTTTCATTTATATCCTCAACTAAATAACCATAACTATAAGATATTAAATTCCCATCAGGATTATAATCAAATGCTACTGGTATTTTTTTTAACTGTATTTTATAGTACATTAAATCATCTGCTTTTATGTAATAATCTTCAGTATCTTTTATGCCATTTTTAATTAAAAATTTATTTATTTCATAATTTGTATCTTTTTGATAAGATTTTAAATTTTGTTTAAAGTTCTTAAACACTTTAGAAAATTCAGACTTTTGGTTTTCTTTAAGGTATTGAACATAATGATTTACCACTATGCTCCTAGCTTCCTCTACACTAATTGCTAAACAAACTTGTTTGTTCATTATAATAGTAGTTATCAATAATATACCAAGTATTAAAATTTTTTTTCGCATAGACTAAAACCTCTATCTTTTATTTAATAAATTCATATTTTTGTAATTTCTTCTCTGTGCATTTGTTGTACGACTGCGGAGCAAAATGTCTCGGAGACTTGCTTCTGTCTTCATTTATGCAATAAGCATATACATTTTTATCTTTTAAATAATCAAAAATCCATTTTGCATTAGAATGATATTTACTTCCCCATGCAAGAAGAACATCTTCACTTTTTGCTAAAATCTCTTTAAGGTATTCATCATTCTGTTTTTGATATTTTGAGTATCTTTTCATCTTGCCTATTAAATCACTGCTATCTGCAGTTCTGATAGGAAAAATATTCAAAACTTGGAATTTAGAATATCCGCCAATTTCTGTTAAAAATTTTCTTACATTTACCAGTGTGGCATCAAGTCCGTATTCATCGGCATAAGAAGGATTCATTAGAATTACAGTTATCGGCTTTCCGTTTTTTTGAATATCACAAGTCAAAGAATAACGGAATAAATGTTTGTCATTAAAATTTTCGTATTTTTCGTAATCTTCATCCATAAAAATACCTTCTTCAAAACAACACACAATATTTTTATCCTTTTTCATGCAGTACTCCTTTTATAACATTTTTGCATGCGTGCAAAAATATCTTTCATAATAATATTAAAATTGCATGTATGCAAGAAAATAATGAAAAATTGTTACAATTAGGAAAACACATTAGAAGTATTCGAAAACAACGAAAACTCACCCTTGAAGCCCTCTGTTATAAAAATGGGTTAGAACCTTCAACAATTAGCAGAATAGAACAAGGAATTGTTGAGCCGAAATATCTTACATTATTAAAACTTGCCGAAGCATACGAAATAAATTTATCACAATTACTAGATTTCTAATTTTGCAAATTTTTTATAGCAGATTTGTAGACTAAAAGTCTACCCTACTGGCTACCCAAATCACTTTCTAAACCACAGATTGCTTTATTCCGTCCAAAATGTACTCTCTTGCACACAGCGCCCCATCTTTTGTCATAGGTTCAATTTCTTTTAGCGGATAATCAATTCCGAGTTCTTTATACTTGCCAATCGCCATATTGTGATATGGCAAAACATCAAGAGCCTTAACTGTTTTGAGAGTTCTTATAAATTCACCCAACCTTACAAGATACTCTTTTTTGTCGTTCAAACCCGGTACAACAACATGTCTTATCCACATAGGAATATTGTTTTCAGACAAATATTTTGCAAATTCTAATATATTTTTATTTGAATGACCCGTCAGTTTTTTGTGTTCTGATTCATCAATATGCTTGATATCAAGCATAACCAAATCCGTGTATTTTAAAAGTTCATCAACCGCTAAAGTGTTTTCAGGATTAAACACAATACCGGAGGTATCAAGTGCCGTATGGATATTCAACTCTTTTGCCTTTTTAAAAAGTGCAGTCAAAAAATCCATTTGCAGCATCGGTTCACCACCCGTTGCCGTTATACCACCCTTGCAAAATTCTTTTACACTCTCGTATTTTTCAAGAATCTCGTCAACCAACATTTTTTTATTTTCATTCAAAGCCCAGGTATCAGGGTTATGGCAGTACATACACCGCATCGGACAACCTTGAAAAAACACTACAAAACGAATCCCCGGACCGTCAACTGTTCCGCAGGATTCGATTGAGTGTATATTTCCTATAATTTCTGTCATGGTTTAATTATTATTATATATTTCTCTGAGCGGTTTTAAAATAGCTCTTGCGTATGCCCCTTCATCAACCAGTGTTTCGTCTGCGATACGCATGGAAACGACTTCTTCGCTTATCTCTTTTCGAGGCTTACCTTCCTCATACATACCAATGTAATTCAATTCGGATTGATATGCTCTTTTTACCTTGTCAAATTCTAATGATTTATGCCCCATATAAAACCCGAAAACACGACCGTCATCTACATTCAGGGCTTGTTTTCTGAGACGAATAAACTCATCCTTTTCCTGCTGATTGAAATGTCTCAAAGCTTTGTGCAATATTGGAGTATCCTTGACAATACCCCTAAATGCAGTGCCATCAACACTACTAATAGGTCTAATCATATAAACTTCCTCTTGTTGTCTACATTATAATACTGAGCAAGAGGATAAACAACATCCTTTAGTATTAGATTTCAAATAAATTATTTGCTACTGCCAATTGAAGAATGAAAAGTTCTTGAAATGACGTCATCCTGCTGTTCTTTGGTTAATTTTGTAAAATTAACCGCATAACCAGAAACTCTTACCGTAAGCTGCGGATATTTTTCAGGATGTGCCTGTGCATCAAGCAAAGTTTCTCTGTTAAAAACATTTACGTTGAGATGATGGCCGCCTTTTTCAACATAGCCATCAAGCAAATTTATCAAATTTTCTTCTTGTTGTGTAGTCATTAAAACCTCCAATTATTAGCTATTGTGAGTGTATAATTTTTCTTCTGAGCTTGCGGTATCTTTTTTCGGCAACTTATTAAACATAGGTGTCATATAATTGCTTGACATACGGCCTGATTCATTAACAGTACCTGCACAACATCCGCAGTCAACAGATATGTTCAGATCCAAATCGCCCATAAATACTTCGTCTTTACCCAACGCATTCGGGATAATAGAGAAAGTATTTGAAATTCCGTCCTGAGCATCATTAAACGGTAATTTAGCAACAGAAGCTAATGATGCGACTGCACCATTGGAATCTCTGCCGTGCATAGGGTTTGCACCGGGAGCGAGAGGAACGCCCTCTTTCCTTCCGTCAGGAGTATTACCTGTCTTCTTACCGTAAACAACGTTTGATGTGATAGTCAAAATTGACATTGTCGGAATTGAGTTTCTGTATGTATGGTGTTTTCTGATTTTATTCATAAACGAGTGAACCAAATCGACCGCAATCTGGTCTACACGATCGTCATTATTACCATATTTAGGGAATTCACCCTCAATGTCATAATCTACTACCAAACCGTTTTCATCTCTTACTGTTTTAACTTTTGCATATTTGATTGCAGAAAGCGAATCCGCAACAACGGAAAGCCCCGCAATACCCGTTGCAAAATATCTTTTTACATCACGATCATGCAATGCCATTTGTGCTCTTTCATAGCAATATTTGTCGTGCATATAGTGAATAACATTCAAAGTATTTACATACAATCCTGCAAGCCATTCCATCATGGCATCATATCTTTCCATAACTTCATCATAATCAAGATATTCAGATGTGATAGGTCTGTATTTAGGACCAACTTGTTCTTTTAATCTTTCATCAACACCGCCGTTAATTGCGTACAGCAAACATTTTGCAAGGTTTGCTCTTGCGCCGAAAAATTGCATTTCTTTGCCGACAACCATAGATGAAACACAGCAAGCGATTGCATAATCATCACCGTGAATTGCTCTCATCATATCATCATTTTCATATTGAATAGATGATGTTGTGATAGATATATGTGCCGCATACTGTTTAAAGTTTTGAGGCAAGCTCTTTGACCAAAGAACCGTCATGTTAGGTTCAGGCGCTGTGCCCAAATTTTCCAATGTATGCAGGTATCTGAATGAGTTTTTGGTAACAAGCGTTCTGCCATCAACACCCATACCGCCTATAGATTCCGTAACCCAGGTCGGATCACCTGAGAATAAAGCATTATATTCAGGAGTTCTGGCGAATTTAACCAATCTTAACTTCATAATAAACTGGTCAATGAGTTCTTGTGCTTCTATTTCTGTTAATACACCTTCTTTTAAATCTCTTTCAATAAAGATATCCAAGAATGTTGAAGTTCTGCCGATACTCATTGCGGCACCGTTTTGTTCTTTTACTGCTGACAAATAGCCAAAATATAACCATTGTACAGCTTCTCTGGCATTTCGTGCAGGTTTTGTAATATCAAAACCATAGATTTTACCAAGCTCAGCCATTTCCCACAACGCACGAATTTGCTCTGAAATTTCTTCTTTCAACTGAATTTTTTCTGGGGTCATTTCCCCATCTATTGAGTTGAATTGTTCAAATTTATCATATACAAGCCTATCGATACCGTACAAAGCAATACGCCTGTAATCACCGATAATTCTGCCACGTCCATATGCATCAGGCAAACCTGTGAGGATTGCTGCATGACGAGCTTTTCTCATTTCAGGGGTATATGCATCAAAAACACCCTGATTGTGTGTTTTTCTGTATTTTGTAAATATTTCGGAAACTTCCGGATCAACTTCATAGCCGTATGACTTGCAAGAAGTTTCGGCCATTCTTATTCCACCAAACGGTTGGAGTGAACGTTTCAGCGGTTTATCTGTTTGTAAACCCACGATTTTTTCAAGCGGTTTGTCGATATAACCTGCGTCATGGGATGTTATTGTAGATACAATTTTTGTATCCATATCTAATACACCGCCGTTTTGACGTTCTTTTTCAAACAAATCCAGACATTCACTCCAAAGCTTTTTAGTAGCCTCCGTTGCATCAGCTAAAAAGCTTGAATCACCTGAATACGGGGTATAATTATGTTGAATAAAATCCCTTACATTTATCTCTTTACTCCATTTTCCGGAAACAAAACTCGTTTCAGGGTAAATCTTCCTTTTAAAAACAGCTTCCACCATTATTCCTCCCACAGAATAGTTTAGTCATGAATACACACATCAAATTCGAATTGTATCTTATTATACAACGCATGGAATAAAAACTCTACTTTTAATCCTAAAATATTTACTTTTGTTACAAGAAATAGACCGTAAGATTTAGGTCGAAAATTTTGAGATTTTTATAGTATAATTTTTA